>WRIF01000367.1 GCA_009782865.1 Promicromonosporaceae bacterium | reverse complement strand
GAGGCTCACCCCCAGCGAATCGAGGTGGAGTCGAGCCACCTCCTCATCGAGGGTCTTGGAAAGAACATGGACACCCAACCCCAGATCACCGGTGAACAATTCGATCTGGGCGAGAACCTGATTGGTGAAGGAGTTACTCATCACAAAGGAGGGATGCCCAGTGGCATTGCCCAGGTTCAACAACCGCCCCTCCGAGAGGATGAGGATTGATGGGCCCTTCGGGAATGTCCACAGATCCACCTGAGGTTTGATGTTCACCTTGGTGATACCGGGCCAGTCACTCAACCCCGCCATATCGATTTCGTTATCGAAGTGTCCGATATTGCCCAGGACCGCCGAATTCTTCATCTGTGACATCTGGGGGGCGGTGACCACCTTGGTGTTACCAGTAGCTGTGATGACGAAATCTGCTTGGTGGATGACCTCATCGAGTCTGCGTACCTCGTAACCATCCATGACTGCTTGCAGAGCGCAAATGGGGTCGATCTCTGTGATGATCACCCTGGCACCTTGGCCTCGGAAAGATTCAGCACATCCCTTGCCCACATCGCCGTACCCACACACCACTGCGATTTTCCCTCCGATGAGCAGGTCGGTTGCGCGGTTAATTCCGTCAATGAGTGAATGGCGACATCCGTATTTATTGTCGAACTTGGATTTGGTCACAGAATCATTGACATTCATAGCAGGGAAAGCCAAAGTACCGTTGGCTGCTCTTTCCACCAGGCGCAAAACCCCTGTGGTGGTCTCCTCGGAAACCCCCTTGATCGCCTTGGCCAGCCCTAGGAAGTCATAGTTGTCATTGAGGGCTTGGGTGAGGGTTTTCAGGATCACGACCCATTCCTCAGAATCCTGGGAGGTGGGGGAGGGGACGGCTCCGGCCCGCTGATAGTCGAGACCTTGATGGACGAAGAGGGTGGCATCTCCACCATCGTCCAGAATCATGGTGGGGTAGGGCTCACCGGTGGAGGAGAAATCGAAGATCTGTGAAGTGCACCACCAGTACTCCTCCAGGGTCTCGCCCTTCCAGGCGAAGACGGGGACGCCGGTCGCCGCGATCGCCGCCGCGGCCTGATCCTGCGTCGAGAAGATGTTGCAGCTGGCCCAGCGCACCTGGGCGCCGAGGGCGACGAGCGTCTCGATGAGCACCGCGGTCTGCACGGTCATGTGCAGGGAGCCGGCGATCCTGGCCCCTGCCAGAGGCTGCGACGGTCCGAACTCGGCCCTCAGTGCCATGAGGCCGGGCATCTCCTGCTCCGCCAGGCGCAGCTGGTGCCGTCCGGACGCGGCGAGCGCGAGGTCGCGCACGCGGTACTCGAACGGGCTGGCATCCGCAGGGCGCGCGTGGGCATCGGTGCTGAGGGAGGTCATGCACCCATTGTCTCAGGGGCCCGCGATCGTGTTACGCCGCGGCGTTCAGGATGCTCACCTGCAGCCCCGATCGGAGCATCCAGCTCGAAGAGGCCCGATCAGAGCGGCTCGCCCTGCGGCTCCCCGAAGACGTGGTGCCGTACGATCTGCCATCCCTGGGGAGCGGAGAGCCGCTCGGAATGGATCGCGCAGAGATCGTACGTGTGCGGCTCGTGCGTCAGCGCCAGTGGTCCGACGACGACCATCGAGTCGGCGTAGTCGTAGGTCAGCGTCGCGACCGCCTCACGCGTACACGCGACCTTGGAGCACGTTCTGGCCGTCATCAGGGCACCAGACTAGACCTTCGCGGGGCTGGCGACGCCGCTGCTTCACGCGTGGCGCGGCCCGTATGATGAGCGACATGCCTCGATCCCGGCCCGTGCGCTACGCCACACCGGTGCGGCGATCGGACCGCCACGGTCGAGGCGCTCGGGGACCCGTCACCGGCCCGCATCTTCCGCTGCTTCAAGACCGCATCGACGTGTTCGAGCTCACCGTCGCCTCGACCGCCGACTACCTCAGAGGCGTCTGGCCCGAGGAGCTCTCCGACATGCGCGTGCAGATCGCTGCGGCACCGTCCGCCGCGCTGGGTCTCGACGAGGTGGAGCGGTGGGGCGTCGACCACGCGGCCAAGGCCATCACGCTCTACCGGGTGCCGATCGAACGGCTCGCCAAGCTGCACCGCAACGACGACCTGCACCGCAAGCTGCTCGTCGAGAGCTGCGTCTTCCGCGCGGTCGCCGAACTGCTGGGCAAAGACCCCTGGGATCTGGCGCCCGGCCGCTTCGGCCACTTCTGAGAGAGCGGCCTGGTCACCTCGGGTAGACGGTGATCGGCTGGGCCAGAGGTCCCGGCGGGTTGAGAGAGAACGACGAGGATGCGGCGTCGGAGGTCAGGCTCACCGACGCCAGCAGCCCTTGCACACCGCTGAGCGAGTACGAGGCCTGGGAGCGGACCGAGACGGACACCTGTCCGTCGCTCGGGACCGTCGCCTGTTGCGGGTCGCCGCCGGGCAGCGGGGTGAGCGTGACGGTCGCCGCGGTCGCACCCGGGTTCACGAGGTGCAGCACCGGCGACCCTCCTCCTGGGATGCTGA
>WRIF01000366.1 GCA_009782865.1 Promicromonosporaceae bacterium | reverse complement strand
GAAGTGCGCTTGTCGATTCGGCGGGGCCTGTGCTGGTTGGGCGTAATGACGGTGCTGTTGGCGTCGTGCGCCCCCGCCGGTCAGGAGGAGGTGGTGTCGTGGGAAGAGCCTGCCTGGATGGCCCAGGCGCGTCTGGACCTTGAGGAGTATCAACTGCGTACTCTAGCCTGCCTGCGAGAGGGCGGGTTTGACGGAATGATCGCCCTCGGCGGTTTGGTGTCGATACACATACCGGTAGATGAGCATGGCAATGAGGCGCCCGGACAGCTCGACTTGGGGATGTCGGTGGCCGCTCGATGCCACGATGCGGTACCGCAGCCTCCGTTGTGGGAATCTCCTCAGGACGAGGCCGCCTTCGAGCGAATGCTGGAGGTGCGTGATTGTCTCCTTGCCCACGGTTTCGATCCGGGGGAGCCTCCGTCACTTGACGTCTGGATAGATGAGTTTGTTCCCTGGAACCCTCGTGCCGAACTGAGCGCCTTTGCGGACTATGAAATAGCTCTTGATGCGCTCTGCCCGCAGAGTGGCCATGGCTTGTTCTTCCACTTCGTCGACTAGCAGGCCAGAGCGTTCGGAACTGCTCGTAGTGGTCCCGAATGATTTCGGTCACGCTTGCGGCCGCTCTCCGCGCTCCCGTGACGCTGTCATGACGGTAGTTATCAGAGGAGTTGCCATCCGAACATGCCTATCGCCCCCTCGCCTGAGGCGAGCGGAGGACGGTTCGCTACCTATGGCCGGCCCCGGCTAGTCATCAAGGTAGGCCATCGTTCGGGCGCGAGCCGGCTCTGTCCCGCCGCCTGAACGCGCTGGTTCGGGCCACCTGCGGACTCGTCGCTTGTTGCTTGTCAGTTGGTGCGGGGTGCGGCGATCCTCGGCCTCGGCGACCAACGCGCTAAGCGCACCACGGTACATCTCCCGGTAGGGCGCCAGTCGTTCGGTCTCTTGCTCGCGCCGCTCGGCCTCCTGCGCTCGCCGCTCTTTTCGGCTGTCCCGCCAGGCAAGCAAAACGCTTAGTCCGACTATGGCCATTACAATGCCCGATGGCCCCCCGGTGATGGAGAAAACCAGGACCAGCCCCACGAGCGCCATCAGTCGATCCGTCTCTGTCCGCTGGTCAGTCATTGTTGCCCCCTCGGCGCCCATCGCGGCGACTTGCGCGACACGGCGCCGCGCAAACTGCGCCATGCCTTCCGCGATGCGCCTGTTGCGGCATGCTGGGGGAGGCGTACCGTGGATCGTGTGGACAACGACAACGCGGTGAGTCTTCTCCTGGTTGCGGTCGCGTTACTGCTGCTCGGTGGCGGGCAGATCAGCGGGTTTGCCGTGTGCTTTTTCCTGTTGCTGGTGTGGATGGTCAAGCGGCAGGAGAAGCGAGAGCGGACGCCAGAAGGCAGGCGAGAACTGGCCCGCAGGGAGGCGGCCAAGGAGCGGGATGCTGCCTACCTGGACAAACTGCATGCCCTGGCCGATGAGGCAGAGCGCGCCCGCAAGGGGGCGGGCAACGCCCGCGGAGCCGCCCAGAGGCAGGCGGCTCGCAGGCGCCTGTACGAAAACACGCTCGCGAACCTGGCCGACGAGGCCGAGGCGGCACGCCTGACCGCCGATCGCCGCCGCTGCCGAGCGGATAGCCGCAGGTGATCACGCTGGCCCGATGGCGCCGACTAGACTTGGGAAATGGGACAGCCAGAAGCCGCAGAGACACGGGGCAGCAGCCGGCGCGCCAAGATCATCGCCGCTGCCACCGACACCTTCGCCGAAATGGGCTTCCACGGCGCCTCCCTGCGCGACATCGCGGCCCGGGCTGGCCTCTCCCATCCCGGCCTGCTCCACCACTTCCCCACCAAGGCCGCGCTGCTAGAGGCGGTGCTGGCCGCCCGTGAGGCGGAGCAGGGGGAGTTCATGAGCGAGCAGATGGCCAGGGGAGCCAGCGGCATCGAGTCCATGCTGCTCCTGCTGGAACGCAATCAGCGCCGCCGCAAACTGTTGGCGGTGTACACCACCCTGGCCGGGGAGGCCACCTCGCCCGACCACCCCGCCCATGACTTCTTTCTCGGCCGCAATGAGCGGGCCCTCGTCAACTACGAGCAGGCGATCCGCGAGCAGCAGGCCCTCGGCTACCTGGCGCCGGGCGTGGACCCCGCCGTGGCCGCCCGCAACGCGGTCGCCCTGGTCTTGGGGCTGCAGCTCCACTGGTTGATGTCCCTCACCGACCCGAGCGCCGAAGAGGTCGACATCGCCGCGCATCTTGAGGCCTACTACCGCTCGATCCTGCCGGGCTGGACGCGCGAGGCGTAGCCCCGGGGCGTCGCGAACGCTCGTCTGGCGCAATGTGCGCGATTGCTTGCTTGCTGGGACGCGGTTTGCCATGATTCTGCAATACCTACCGACCGGTAGGTAGGCTTGGCGGAGTCGCCTGTTTCGGCCCCGTCAGTTCCGCATTCTCATCAAAGGAGATGGACGTGAAGTCTCGACACCATCTGGCCGCGGTCGGGGCCCCGCTAGCCGT
>WRIF01000365.1 GCA_009782865.1 Promicromonosporaceae bacterium | reverse complement strand
CCCGAACCCCCGGGCCCCCCGCCACAAACCCCGCCGCCCCGGCGGCGGCGATGGTGGGCAGGGTCGCGCGGTCCACACCGCCGTCTACCTGGATGGCCACGGCGTGCCCGCCGTCGTCAATCGCCGCGCGCGCCCGCCGGATCTTCGGCAGGGTGCCCTCGATAAAGCTTTGCCCCCCAAAGCCGGGCTCAACCGTCATCACCAGGATCATGTCGATCTCGGGCAAGAAGTCGAGGAGGGTCTCCACCGGGGTGGCGGGACGCAGGGCGACCCCCACCTGTCCGCCGAGCCGCCTGATCTCGCGGGCCAGGCGGATGGGCGCCTGGGCCGCCTCCAGGTGAAAGGTGACCGACTTGGCGCCCGCCTCCACATAGGCCGGCGCCCAGCGGTCGGCGTTCTCGATCATCAGGTGGACGTCCAACGGGATCGGCGAGACCTGCGCCAGCCGCCTGACCACGGGCAGACCCCAGGTGAGGTTCGGCACAAAGTGGCCGTCCATCACGTCAACATGCGCGTAGTCCGCCGTAGAGATCGAGAGCAGGGCGGCCTCGAAGTTCGCATAGTCTGCCGACAGGATGGAGGGATGAATGCGCGCGGACATGGGGCAATCCTAACCACCTAGCGGCGGCGCAGGAGGGACAGGTGCATCGCGTCGGTGCCGTGCACATGGGGCCAGAGTTGCACGTCCGGCCCTCCGCCGAGTTCCAGCGGCGGGCCGACCACCGAGGCCACAACGGCGGGGGCGTCGAGGCGTTCGGCGGGGAAGCGGTTATCGGCGAGCACGGCGTCGACCACCTGTCGGGTTTCGGCCAGGTGCGGGGAACAGGTGACATACGCCACCACTCCCCCCGGGCGGGTGGCCTGCAGGGCCGAGGTGAGCAGTTCGCGCTGGAGCCTGGCCAGGGTGGGCACGTCCGCGGGCTGGCGGCGCCACCGAGACTCTGGGCGGCGGCGCAGCGCCCCTAAGCCGGTGCAGGGGGCGTCGACGAGCACGCGATCAAAGGCGCCCGGCTGCTCGGTTCCAACCTCGCGACCGTCACCTACCCGCAGTCGTTCCAGGGCCCGAGAGGGCACCGCCTGCACGGAGTCTGCCACCAGGTCGGCGCGGTGTGGCTGCAGCTCGTTGGCGGTGAGCTCCGCCCCGCGCTGGGCGGCGACGGCCCCCAACAGGGCGGCCTTGCCGCCCGGGCCGGCGCACAGGTCAAGCCACCGGCGGTCGCTGCCCCCAGGCGCCCCACCCTCGTCCAGCAGGGGGGCCACCGCCAGGGCGAGCGCCACGATCTGTGAGCCTTCGTCCTGGACCCCGGCGCGGCCGTCGCGCACCGCCCACAGGCGCCCCGGATCGCCAGAGGCGATGATCCAGGCCTGTTCCAGCCAGCGGCCAGGTTCCAGCGTGACCCGGGACCTCAGCGCCTGCCGTTCCAGCTCGTCGGCGGTAACCAGGCCGGGGCGGGCCACCAGGGTGACGCGGGGGGCCGCGTTATCGGCCGCCAGCAGCGCCCCCAGTTCGTCGGGGTCGCGGCCGTCGGCGGCCAAGGCATCCCGCAGGGCCCGGGCGATCCAGAGTGGATGCGAGGCGACGACGGCCTCGGCCGCCAGCGGGCCTGCGGCCTCGGCCCGCAGCTCGTCCAGCCATTGTGCGCTGGGCTTCTCGGTGATGCGGCGCAGCACGGCATTGGCAAACTGCCCGGCCCCCACCCCTATCCGGTCACGGGTGAGCGCCACCGTCTCCGAGACGGCGGCGTGGGGCGGCACCCGCATACTCAGGATCTGGTGGGCCCCCAGGCGCAGCACGTCGAGCAGGGGCCGGTCCAGGTCGGCGATGGTGCGCTGATCGATGCACCTGGCGATGATGGCGTCGTACCGTCCGCGCAGGCGCAGCGTGCCATAGGTCAACTCGGTGGCGAAGGCCGCATCACGGCCCTCGATGCGCCGCTCGCGCAGCAGGGGGGGAAGCACCAGGTTGGCGTAGGCGTCGGAGGCCTCCACCTGGCGCAGCACGTCGAAGGCGGCGTTGCGGGGGGCGTCGGCCACCCGGCGCCGCTGCCCCGGTGCCTGGGCAGAGCGCCTCCCGTCGCCCCGCAGCCTGGCCTGGCCCCGCTGGCGGCCTGCCTGGTCACGGCGCTGCCAGTGGCTGTCTTCGCCCCGGCGGCTATCCTGATCGCCCCCGTCACGGGGACTAGATTGCAGGTGATCCTCCATCAGGACTCTCCTAACCTGGCATCGGCGGGAAGCCGGGCGCCGCGCGCCCAGTCGGTGGCCGGCATGGCCTGCCTGCCGTCGGGCTTGACCCTGCCGAGCGCCACCGCATGGGTGGCGGTGCCCACCAGCACCTCTCGCTTGCCCACGCGCAGCTGCCCGGCAGGCAGGTCGGTCACCTCCGGGACGAGGGTCACCGGCCCCAGCCCCAGGCGGGCCGACCGCAGGGTGGTCCACGCCCCGGGGGCAGGCGTGCAGCCCCGAATCAGTCGGTCGAGGTGCGTGGCCGGGGCGCGGAAGTCCACAAACG
>WRIF01000364.1 GCA_009782865.1 Promicromonosporaceae bacterium | reverse complement strand
GTCAACCAAATGGCGGCAAGTGCCAAAATTATCGGAGCCTGATGGCGGTATGGGAAAGTCATGGTCATTTCGCCTGAAGACTCTGAGCCGGCGGAGCGGGAGGCACGCAGCGGAACTCGTCGACAGGTCGCCAGCCGGGGAGGGGACGATAAGTCCGAGGAGATCCCTGCACTACATCATTCCAGAGGTGGTCGAAGAGACGGGCATTGGCCTCGATGGGTTGACGAGCGTTGGGGATGTCCTCTCGATCAGGGTCGATTTGGAGTGAGTCTGTTGGTCGCTGGCGGGAGCCGATGTATACACCGCCGAAGGCGGGGTCGTTCGACTCCCAGGTGCGGCGGGAAGGGGTGGAGATGAAGAAGGGCCAGGGCTGGTCGGTGGGGTTGCGCCAGTAGCCGGTGGTGGCGGCCTGGAAGGCGTGGACCACCTCGTGCATGACCGTGCGGAAGGCGGTGTGACTTCCCGGGTTCGTGACGACCTCGCAAACCAGTTCCCCGTGCCGCAAATGTGGTATTGGTCTGCGTTCGGGGTCGAGCCACCAGAGGTTGATCCTGACCAGGCGTTCGGCGTGCCTGTACTGGCCCACTGGGTTGTGCAGGGTGTGGTCGGGGCGGGTTTGGGCGAAGAAGTCGATGTCGGGGTTGATGATCCGGTGGGTGGGGTCCAGGGGCAGAGTGCCGGTGCCGTCCCAGACCTCCAGGCCGAAGAAGGGGGCGATCTGGGCCATGAACTCATTCAGGAGGCGCTGGCGTTCGGCCAGGTCGGCGGTGTTCCAGGCGTCGAGCCCGAAGTCCTCGTGCTCGATGATGGGGACGATTTGGTCGAAGATGAGGCGGAACTGCAACATCTCAAGGAGCAGTTCTACCTCGAAGCCCTCGGTGATCCCGGGATACCAGTTCTCCATGGCCGTGCGTTGGACTTCGAACTCATCAAGTGCCCAGCGCAGGCCATCGGCATCCAGGAGTTGGGCGATCACGAGCTGCACGGTGACCCAGTCCAGGCCGACCAGGACATCCCAGTTGTACGGGTCGCCGGCCTTGAACTCGGTGAGTAGCACCTTGATCCGCGGGTCGATAGCCTGATCTAGCAGTCCTGCCGGGAACTGGTCACGGATCGCCAGCAGGCTCGGGACGCAGGTGATCCCGGCGGCCGGATCGAAGTTGTTGTAGAGGCCCTCGATGGCTAAGGCCACTTCCTCCATCTGCCCGGTGAGGTCATCCAGATACTGGGCATGTTGGGAATCGGCCCCAAAGATTTCCGAGGCGCAAGCCTCAAGATCGGAGGCGGTCTGCACGCTCCCCTCGCGCAGGATCCCAGCCGCCTCCTCCAGGCGCAAGGCGGCCGCCTCCGGCCCCTGCCCGTCCATCCGCTCCAGCCGCCCCTCAGCCATTATGGAAAAGTTGGCCACATCCTGACCCAAATAACCGGCAGTCGTCCGCACCCGAGAACAGACCGAAGCCACCGCCTCGGCATCAACCACAATCCCAGACATCGCCACCTCCTTGTAGGCAACATTCAACAGAGACTGCCCGCACAGTACCGAGGCGCGCTCGACGCCATGCACCGACTGGCGCGAAGTGCCCGGTTGCGGCTGGGCCGGGCCAGGCGGCGGCTACGCGGCGACCGAGCGGAGGTAGGCCACCAGCTCGTCTGCGGTGTGCCCCTCCGGGGCGCAGACGATGAGCGCCTGAGTGGGGGGAGCCACAGCGGCGGCAAACGGCTCGAGTGCGTCGACCTCGGTAAGGGCCCCATCGAGGGAGTCCCCGTAGGAGGTGTGGCTGCGCCGCGCGGACAGCTTGTCCTGCAGGGAGGTGAAGGGAGAGGGGTCCACCATGGTGGGCGTGCCGAAGCGGGCCAGCAGCGCGGCCAGGCCCACCTGCGCGGACAGCGCCTCGGCCAACGGCATCGCCAGGTAGGGCTTCGCCTGCGCCTGGGCGGCGTTGGCGGCCATCTGGGCCAGCCTGCCAGGCTGCTGCGGCTCAATCACCGGCGTGATGAGGTCGTCCTCGGCGGGCACTCCCAGCCGTTCGATGGCCGCCGCCACGTCTTCATCCCGCCCCCACTGCCAGTAGTCGCTAATGAACTCGGCGGCCTCGGCAACGTCATCGTCCAAGCCACCGCGCCTGAACATCCCGCCCCCGGCAACCGCCTGCTCGGCCTCGCGAAGGGCCTCGGGCACCTCCGTGGCCAGCTGGGCGGTGGCGGCCAAATCCGCCTCCGAGATCACCGGCAGGCGCACGTAGCGGGCCAGGGCGCCAAGCGGGCGAACATCTGACTCCCGCAGCGGCAGGACGGCGAAGGGAGCGGAGACGTCAGGAATGGCGATCTCGGTGACGCGCCCCAGGAGCAGCTTGGCCGCTTCCCCGGCCAGATCGCGCAGGTCGTCACGACCGGCCGTGACCTCGCGATACCGCCTGGCCCAGTCTTGAACCGCGTCGATGCGCAGGGACAGCCGAAGCCGCTCATTCTTGTTCATGGGATCCCATCCTAGGGCGTCGGCCCGGATAAG
>WRIF01000363.1 GCA_009782865.1 Promicromonosporaceae bacterium | reverse complement strand
ATGGCGCCGGCCGGAGACTTGGCCTTGCCTTGGACGAAGGCCTCGTACTGGTCGCAGATTTCGTCCACCGGACCGTCCGCCACCAACTTTCCCTTCTCAAGCCAGAGCACACGCGAGCACATGGCGCGGATGGCACCTAGCGAATGGGACACGAAGAACACCGTGCCGGCCTCGTCGCGAATCTTCTCGACGCGTTCCATGCTCTTCTTTTGAAAGTTTGCGTCTCCGGTGGAGAGGGCCTCATCGATCATCAAGATCTCAGGGGTGCGCATGGTGGAGATGGCGAAGCGCAGCCGGCCTTGCATGCCCGAGGAGTAGGCGCTCATCGGCAGGTAGAGAAACCCGCCCAGGTCGGCAAACTCTGCGACGGCCGGGGTACGTTCCCTCACCTCGGCCATGGACAGGCCGGCGGACAGGCCGCCAATGGCAATGTTGCGTTCGCCGCTGAGCTGGGGCATCAGGGCGGCGTTTACACCCAGCAGCGAGGGCTCATCGGCCGTGTACACCTTGCCCTCGGTAGGAGGAAGCAGACCGGCGACCGCACGAAGCAACGTCGACTTGCCGGAACCGTTGCTACCGACGATTCCGATGCTCTCGCCGCGATTGGCAACAAAGGATACGCCGCGGACGGCGGGCACCTCCGTGATGGGGAGCTCGGGGCGGCCGATGTTGATCAGCCGCTGGGACCAGTGTGGTTTGGTTCCGGTGGAGCCTCCCCGCTTGCCGCCGATGATCTTGTAGGTGACGTGGAGGTCATCGACGATCACCGATGGCGTGCCGAGCACGCCCGGTGCGCGCCGCTTCGGAAGGTTTGACACATCCATGGCGAAGTCAATGTCAGTCACGTCCGTAAGTCTCCTCCGTGCGCCAGAAGAACCAGAAACCGAGCGCAAAGATACCGACGGCCCAGGCCGCGGCGACCAGCCAGAGGACTCCAGGGGCGGGAGTCTGCCAGGTGGTTGTCGAAACGCGGGCGGTCGCGTTCCTGGTCTCGACGCCGAGCGTGGAGCGGAACAGCTCAAGGAAGATTGCCATCGGTTGGAAAACCACCATCGGTCCGAAGGGGTTGCCCAGCCCGACCATGGGGATGATCGGAAACATGACGCCTGAGGCGAATCGCCCCAGGGACAGCAAGAACGAGACCACATTGCCCAGGTCGGGGATGCGCGCCCCCAGGCGGGCGAAGATCATGGAGCATCCGGCGCTGAAGAGCGCCAGCAGGGCTGCGGCAAACGGCACCAGTAGCCAAGACCATTGGGGCAGCACCCAAGCCATGCCGGGCAGGGTCCCGGAAAGCAACACCAGGATGAACATTGCCACCAAAATCGGTCCAAACAGGACTATCTCGGTCAGCGCGCTCGCCAGTGGGACCACCGCCCGCGGGAACTGGTGGGACCTGATGAGCAGGAGGTTGCCGCGGATGGAGTTGAGTCCAGCCATCACCGAGCCGTTAAACAGTGTGTAGGTGAACGTACCCACCACAATGAAGGCGATGCGGTTGGGCATGCCCCCGGTGGCCTGCAGCACGATGCCGAAAATGATCACGAACACGGCCGCATCGAGGATGGGGCGCAGCACCGTCCAGGCTTGGCCCAGGTATGAGCCCTGGTTGCGGGCGTAGGCCCGCGAGGCAGACAGGTTCCAGATGAAGTCGCGTCGCTTCCAGATCTCCTTGAGGTACTCGCGCAACGGTGGGCGGATGCCGGCGGGGATCAGGCCGTGCTGTTGCGCCAGCGCGGCCGCCTGCCCAGAGGTCAGCCGGGTAGCCTGCCGCAGCTTTTGACCGCCGGCGGCGGTGGTGGTGTCACTCAAAACGTGGCTCTCTCCTCGGACGATTCTCAGCCGCTAGCCTAGCCTGGCGGCCCCGCAGCCTCGACCAGGGGTGGCCGCGAGGGTGAGTCGGTCAGTCGCGACCGAAGAGGTCGCGGGTGTACACCTTATCGGCCACGTCGGCCAGGCGGCTGGAGAGGCGGTTGGCCACGATGACGTCGGAGGCGGCCTTGAACTCGTTGAGGTCGCGAAGCACGCGGGAGTGGAAGAACATGTCGTCGGGCAGTGTGGGTTCGTAGACCACCACCTCGATGCCCTTGGCCTTCAGCCGCTTCATCACGCCCTGGATGGCCGAGGCCCGGAAGTTGTCGGAGCCGGCCTTCATCACCAGGCGGTACATGCCGACGGTGCGCGGCCGGCGGCGCAGGATGTCCTCGGCGATGAAGTCCTTGCGGGTGCGGTTGGAGTCGACGATGGCCTGGATCAGGTTTTGCGGCACATCGGAGTAGTTGGCCAGCAGTTGCTTGGTGTCCTTCGGCAGGCAATACCCGCCGTAGCCGAAGCTTGGGTTGTTGTAGTGCGTGCCGATGCGCGGGTCGAGTCCCACCCCCTCGATGATTTGCGCGGTGTTTAGGCCGTGGGTTACCGCGTACGAGTCCAGCTCGTTGAAGTAGGCCACACGCAGCGCCAGGTACGTGTTGGCGAACAGCTTGATCGCCTCGGCCTCGGTGGGGTCGGTG
>WRIF01000362.1 GCA_009782865.1 Promicromonosporaceae bacterium | reverse complement strand
ACACCGCCCCGTGTCACTGCGCTCCTATTTCCTGAGGGACGGAATCTACCCCTGGTAGACCGCGCGCACCTATCCACTGACGGCATCCGCCGTCAGGATCGGGAGGGCGCATCGTGCAGGGTGGTGTCAGGCCGTTTCGCGGTACCGGCTCTGACGCCCGCCGCTATGTCGAAGCCGACCATTGCAGCGCCGACGACTACTACCTCGATGGTGACGCGACCTTCGCAGCCTGGACGTGCAGCGGTGCTGACGGCAGCGTGCAGGCCACCGCCGAGCTTGCGCCTGAGCAGTATGCGGCGTGGGTGGATTGGACGCATCCTGTCACCGGGCAGCGCATGGGTGTTCCGCGTAAGCCGGGTGACGGCAAGCGGGGGTCGCCCCGGTTTCAGGAGATGATCGTCAACGCCCCGAAGTCGCTGTCGATAGCTGCCGCTCTGCACCTGGACCTGTCAAAAGCGTTGGATGCCGCGCAGGCCGACGCGGCAGACGAGATGCGCCGCTACCTCGCGCTTCATGCCACGACCAGGGTCGGGCCGCGTGGCGCGCAACAAGTCGTACCCGTCGAAGGCTTGCAGACGGTCGCCATTGTGCATCACACGTCGCGGGCGGGTGACCCGCACCGGCACATCCACTTCCAGATCGGCACCAGAGTCTGGGCGCAAGGAGCATGGCGCGGCCTGGACGGTGTTGCCCTGTTCAAGATGCAAGGCGCACTCCGGGCCATCGGCACCGCCGCGATCGCCGCCCACCCCGGCCTGGCCGACACCCTCGCCGGGCACGGGTTGACGCTCGACCCGACGACAGGGGAAGTGATCGAGTTGGAGCGGTTCAACCAGGCCATGTCGAAACGCGGACTCCAAGTCGAGGCCAACCTGGCGGTGTTGCACGCCGAGTGGGAGGCATCTCATCCGGGCGAGACGATGAGCCGCACCACCTCGGGACGGCTCCACAACTTGGCGTGGGCGCAAGACCGCCCATCCAAGAAACCGACGACGCTGGCCGGTGAGGCCGGATGGATCGCTGAGCTGCGCGAAGCCGGGTACGACGAGGCGACGCTGCGGCAGGCCGCGCCGGTGCCTGTGGCGCCGATTGGCACCTTGAGCACCCGGCAGATCGCGGCCCGCGCGTTGGACCGCTGTGGCTCCGACCAGTCGGCGTGGACACCCCACCAGATACGCGAACACACCGCCGCGCTCGTCACCGAAACCGGAGTCCGCGCCAGCGGCGAGGAACTACGCCGGTTCATCGACCGGGCCGCCAGCCTGGCCCTTGCAGAGTGCCAGTCGGTGCTACCACCAGGTCTCCCAGCACCCGAACATGTCGCCCACCTGACCAGCCCCAGGGTGATTGCCGCCGAAACCAGACTGCGCGACCTACTCACCACACTGGTGCCGCCAGGCACCCCGCCACTCGCGGACGTGGCAGCACTGGCCGCCACACGGGGCCTTGACGATGGGCAGGCGCGGGCCGCTGCCGCCGTCGCATCCGATGATCCGCTGGTGATCGTGGAGGGCGCGGCAGGATCAGGGAAAACCTCCATGCTCGCCGTTGCCATCGCCGCCATCCAACGCGACCACGAGGGCGGCTATAGTTCTGACAGCCTTGCCGGGTTGACGCGCGTGTTGGCCCCGACAAGGCGAGCCGCCCAAGTCGCCCAGGCGGAACTCGGCGCGCCCGCCACATCGGTCGCCGCACTCATCCATGCTCATGGCTGGCGGTGGAACAACGACGGGGTTTGGGCCCGCCTCACGGTCGGGGACACCGATCCTTACACGGGCCGCCCTTACCACGGCCCGCCCGCATCAGCACGGTTGGCCCGTGGTGAGCGGGTGATCGTGGACGAAGCCGGAATGCTCGACCAAGACACCACCATCGCCCTGCTGACCATCATCGCCGAAGCCGGGGCCACCGTGGCCCTGGTCGGCGACCGCGCCCAGTTGCCCGCCATCGGGCGAGGCGGCGTCCTCGACATCGCCGCCAACGTGCGCGGAGTCACCTTCGACATGACAGAAGTCCACAGGTTCACCGACCCCAACTACGCCGCCCTGACCATCGCCATGCGCGACCGCGACAACCCCGGTAACCTGTTCGACCAGTTGGCCGCGCTCGGCCTGATACACCTCCACACCAGCGAAGACGAGCAACGCGAACAGATCGCCGCCATTGCCCGCGACGGCGAGCCGGTGACGGTGGCGACCAACGAGGAAGCCGCCACCCTCAACCAGGCCATCCGCGCCCGCCGCATCGCCTCCGGCTTGGTGGATGACACGGTTGCGGTGACAGGCAGCGACGGGCTACCCATCGGCAAGGGCGACCTCATCCAAACCCGCCGCAACGACACCAGCCTGGGCGTGGCCAACCGACAAACCTGGACCGTCCAGCGTGTTCAGGACGGGCAGGTGTGGGTGCGCCCCACCGATGCGCGTCGCACCACTGCGGCGAGCCTGGTGCGCCTGCCCGCCCAGTACGTAAACCAGTGGACTCACCTGTCATACGCGGCCACCGCCTACGG
>WRIF01000361.1 GCA_009782865.1 Promicromonosporaceae bacterium | reverse complement strand
GGGGACAGCCTGGGCGCCGCTGACAACATGCGGCGCATCATGGGCAAGAAGAAGCCTGAGGTGCTCGCCCGGGAGTTCGACGGCTTTGAGGCCGGCATGATCAAGAACGGCTTTGCCAAGCCGGCCATCAAGAAGCTGTGGGACGTGCTCGTGCCCTTCGCCGAGTACGCCTTCAACAAGTCACACTCCGCCGCCTACGGTGTGATCACCTACTGGACGGCCTACCTGAAGGCCAACTACCCGGCCGAATACATGGCCGCGCTGTTGCAGGGCGTCACCAATGACAAAGACAAGATGGGGCTCTACCTCTCCGAGTGTCGGCGCATGGGGATCAAGGTGTTGCCGCCCGATGTCAATGCCTCGGCCGCGAAGTTCGCCGCCGTGGGCACCGACATCCGCTTCGGCCTGGTGGGCGTGCGCAACGTCGGGGAGGGGGTGGTCGACGCCATCGTCACTACCCGCGCCACCAAGGGCGCCTACGCCGGTTTCACCGACTTCCTGGACAAGGTTCCGGTGGCGGTGTGCAACAAGCGCACGGTCGAGTCGCTGATCAAGGCCGGCGCCTTCGACTCCCTTGAACCGAGCCGCAAGGCGCTGCTGGTGGTGCACGAACCCGCCGTCGACGCCGTCATGTCCGTCAAGCGCAAGGAGGCGGAGGGGCAGTTTGACCTCTTCGCCGACATCGGCGGTGAGGACGACCAGCTGTCGCTGGCCGTGGAGGTCCCCGAACTGCCCGACTGGGAGAAGAAGCAAAAGCTCGCCTTTGAAAAGGAAATGCTCGGACTGTACGTCTCGGACCACCCGCTCGCCGGGCTGGAATCGGTGCTGGCGCGCTCGTCCGACACCACGGTGGCCTCCCTGCACTCCGATGAGGGGCGCGCCGACGGCGAGGTGGTGCAGGTGGCTGGGCTCATCTCTGCGGTGCAGCGCAAGATGTCGAAGAAGGGTAGGGCCTGGGCGGCCGTCACCATCGAAGACCTAGAGGGGTCGATCGAGGCGTTGTTCTTCTCCAACACCTACGATGCGCACACCGCCGACCTCGCCGAAGACCAGGTGGTCTCCGTGCGCGGGCGCATCCGCCTGTCGGACGACAAGCCCATGGTGCTCACCGCCCTGGAGATGGCGGTGCTGGAGACCACCGCGGCCGGGGCGGAGGACCCGGTGCAGGTGAACCTGGCGGCGGGCCGCTGCAACGAGCCGACCCTGGCGCGAGTCAAGGAGATCCTCACCGCCCACCCCGGCCTGTCCGAGGTGCGGCTGGCGGTGATCGATGGCGAAAAGCGCACCCTCGTCAAGGTGTCCGATTCGTTGCGGGTGGCCAAGGGACCGGCCCTATTCGGAGACTTGAAGGCCCTCTTGGGAGCCGGCTGCCTCTAGGTCTTCCCGGCGGCGATGAACCTCGCGCCGACTGGGCAGCGGGGTCGGCATGGCGGTGGGTGTCGCCGGGGCGACCCCCAGCTCCATCTCGCGGAGCGCCAGTTCGCGTTCGCGGACGGCCAGCTCGCGTTGCCGCAGTTCCAGCTCCAGCAGCCGCGCCTCCCGCTCCGCCTCGCCCAGCGGCGCGTGGCCTTCGCTCGACGCCGCTGCGGGCGCCTCTGTGGCCGCCTGACCGGCGGGGGCGTCGCCCTGGGCGGCCAACAGGGCGGCGGCCTCCGCCCCGGTGACTATCCGCGCCCGCTTCTTGGGAGGCCGCAGCCAGGTCCAGGCCGCATAGGCGGCGATCAGCACCACCGCGCCGATCACCAGGGTTTGGGGCTGGGTGGACACCCACTGCCGCACCCAGCCGAGCCGCGGAAGTGAGTACATGAAGACGCCGCGCACCTGGGCGGGGGAGACCGGCGGATCGTCCATGGTGTTGTCGTCGCCCCTGGTGATGAACTGGCAGCGGGCGCCATCGGGGAAGGAGCCGGCCGACTTGGCTACCACGCGGTGGGTGATCAGCTCGGGGTTGCCAGGTTCGGGGAAGAAGGTGATGATGTCGCCCACCAGCACCTCCCGGCAGACGTCCTCCTCCGCGAGGCCGCGCACGACGATCAGGTCACCCGCGTCCAGCGCGGGGCGCATCGAGCCGGAGAGCACGGTCAGGGAGGCGCCTCCCGTGAGGCGGGGGATGACGAACATCGCCGCGATGAGGGCCAGCAGGATGAGGCCGACCACGATGGATAGGGCGGTCGAGGCGATGCGCCAAGGCGAGTCGTACCAGGCGCGGCCGACGCGCACCGTCTTGCCGCCCACCTTGATGCGGTCGCCGCCGGCTCCGAACCTGTTCACCGGCTGATTATCCCGCCTGGCGTCGGCGGGGGGCCCCCCGGGGGCAGGGCAACCGCTTCCCCCCGCCCCCGCGGGCCCAACCCCCCCCTTTTTTGGTTTTTGGTGAACTGTTTTTACAACCCACCACCCCCCGGGCCTCCCCCTTTATTTTACAAAAAATAAAAAATAACTTCCCCCCCCCCCCCCCCCGGCCGGGGGGGGTGGTTTGTGGGGGCGCGCCCCGGCAGAAAAACCGCAAAAACGCC
>WRIF01000360.1 GCA_009782865.1 Promicromonosporaceae bacterium | reverse complement strand
CTTGAGTCCCTGCTTGGCGGCCAGCGCCTGCAGTTCGGCGAGCTTCATCGCTGAGAGATTTTTAGTGTCAGTCACTAGGGGTTTCGTCCTTGAGAGAGAACTTCCGCGCAGGAGATGCTGAGGGAAGTGTGAAGGGAAATAGGCCTGACTTGCTTCTGTGGGCCTGTGCCAAGCCTAACACCGTTTGTCCCCTCAGCCGTCTAGGCACCCACCCGGCGCGCCAAACCAGCGACCACACCTGGTGTTACCGCTGGTGGCGGGCCAGGCGGCCCCCCTACAGCCTTCGCGCCTGGGCGCCTTCCAGGTCGATTCCCGGGCGCAGGGCGCGCCAGCCGGGCAGGTCAGCGAGGAGGTCCACCACTGCGGTGTCAAGCGCCAGCAGGTCGCGGCGGGCGGCGAGGACCAGCACGCAGGGTCCGGCCCCGGAGATGGTCGCGGCAAAGCCCTGCTCGCGCAGCGCGGTGAGCAGGTGGTGGGAGGTGGTCATCACCGTGGCGCGGTAGTCCTGATGGAGCCGGTCGGCGGTGGCGGCGTACAGCAGCTCGGGGCGGCCGGAGAGCGCCTCGACCAGCAGGGCCGTGCGTCCCGCGTTGAAGGCGGCGTCCGCCAGCGGCACCCGGGCGGGCAGTACCGCCCGCGCCTGTGCCGTTGAGAGCCGGGCCTCGGGAATCAGCACCGTGGCGGTGATCTCGGGGTCCACCGGCAGGCGAACGGCCAGCGGGCCCGCCTCGTCGTCGATCCACGCCACCGTCGCCCCGCCGAGGATGGCGGGCGACGCATTGTCGGGGGGGCCCTCGAACTCGTTGGCAATCGCCAGGACGCCATTGGAGTCGAGCGCGTGCGGGTCGGCAAGCATGGCGCGGGCGGCGACGATTCCGGCGACGGCCGCCGAGGCCGACGAACCCATGCCCCGGCCGTGCGGGATGGTGTTGGTGCAGCGCAGGTGAACCCCGGCGACGGGGGCGCCAACGTGCTCCAGGGTGGCCTTGACGGCGCGCACAATCAGGTGGGAGCCATCCAGCGGCACCTCACCCTCTCCCTCGCCGCGCACCTCCACCGAGTCCTGGGTGGAGGCGACCAGGCGCACCTCCACCTCGTCGTACACGCCGAGGGCTAGGCCGAGCGAATCAAACCCGGGCCCGACGTTCCCAGAGGTGGCCGGGACGCGGACGATCACCCGATCGGCGGCAAGTCGCATCGGGAGGGCCCTACAGCGCCAGCAGTTCGGCGACGGCCTCAACCGAGTTGGCGACCTTGGTAGGCGTCAGCTCGACGCCGTCGGGGCCGCGCAGCGCCCACTGCGGGTCCTTGAGCCCGTGACCGGTGACCGTGATCGCCACCCGAGCCCCGGCGGGCACCTGGCCCGCGGCGGCGCGCTGCAACAGGCCCGCCACCCCGGCGGCGGAGGCGGGTTCAACGAACACGCCGCACTCGGCCGACAAGATGCGGTGGGCGGCGAGGATCTGCTCGTCGGTGACGGACTCGATCACGCCGCCGGAATCGTCGCGGGCGGCGATGGCGAACTTCCAGGAGGCCGGGTTGCCAATCCGAATCGCCGTGGCGATGGTCTCCGGGTCTTCCACCGGGTGACCGAGAACCAGGGGGGCGGCTCCGGCCGCCTGGAAGCCCCACATCTGCGGGGCGCCGGTGGCGTGGCCCGCGGCCGCGTACTGGCGGTAGCCCTTCCAGTAGGCGGTGATGTTCCCGGCCGCCCCGACGGGCAGGCAGTGAATGTCGGGGGTGGCGCCAAGCACGTCGACGATCTCGAAGGCGGCCGTCTTCTGCCCCTCGATGCGCGCCGGGTTGATGGAGTTGACCAGTTCCACCGGGTATCGCTCGGCCAGCGCGCGGGCGATCACCAGACAGTCGTCAAAGTTGCCGTCTACCTGCAGCAACAGGGCGCCGTGCGCGACGGCCTGTGAGAGCTTGCCCATGGCGATCTTGCCGTCGGGCACCAGCACGGCCGAACGCATGCCGGCCCGGGTGGCATAGGCGGCGGCGGCGGCCGAGGTGTTGCCGGTCGAGGCGCAGACCACGGCCCGGGCCCCGCGCCCGGCGGCGGCCGAGATGGCGGCGGTCATGCCGCGATCCTTAAACGAGCCGGTGGGGTTGAGTCCCTCGTACTTGATCCAGACATCGGCACCGGTGCGCTCGCTGATGGCGGGTGCCGCGATCAGCGGGGTTCCCCCCTCCCCCAGGGTGACCACCGTCTCGCGGATGTAGTCGGGAAAGTGGTCCCGGTATTCGGCAATAACGCCCTGCCACAGGTGTGCCATGTCTCTCCTAAGCGTCCAGCACGGGCAGCACGGAGATGACCTGCTGCACCGAGGCGAGGCTGTCCAGGGCCGCCACGGTCGCGGACAGGGCCGCCTCGGGGGCCGGGTGGGTGGTGATGATCAGCTGGGTGACTTTCTCGTCGGTGGTCGGCGGCTGGCGCAGGGAGGCGATGGATACTCCGCGCTCGGCCAACACCCCGGCGAGGGAGGCGAGGACGCCCGGCTCGTCGGCCACCTGCAGGCGCA
>WRIF01000359.1 GCA_009782865.1 Promicromonosporaceae bacterium | reverse complement strand
GGCCTTTTTAATGTCTCCGTCCAGCTCTTCCCAGTCTTCCCGGTTGTTTTCGGGGAGCAGTACTTCCTCCATCCCGTTTCTGTTGCCCCCGGGGGGTTCCTCCTTGGGCCCCCCGTGGGGAGGGAAACGGCCCGGGGGGGGGGGTTCCCCGCCTCTCCTCCGCCCCCTCCTCGGGTGAATCTGCTGGTCAGAGGCATATTGTGGGCCCGAGCCGTCAGGTGAATCCGCCACTCGCGCGCACAGCAGATCGCCTGGAACATCTCCAAATCCCGGGGCGCGATCTGTCGCGCCCCGCGCCCAAATTTGCGCGGTCAGGCGCGGCGGACACAGGCCGCCTGCCCTCTCACCTGCCAGTTTGGACTTTATCCCCATTGTCCACACTCCGCTGTGGAAAATGCCTGTGGATAACCGGCGGAGGAAGGGCAGGCGGGTCTGGCCTGGGCGGGACGGGGACGAGACGGGGGCGAGACGGGGCGGGGGCGAAACGGTGGCAGGACGAAGACAGGAGACCGGCCACCGCCGGCCATCGGGCCGTCAAGCCGTCAGGCCGCGAGGCGGGCCCGCAGCTCGGAAGGGGTGGCGCCGGTGGCGGCAAAGACGGCGCGCCGCAGCGCGAGGGCCGAGCCATAGCCGCACATCTCGGCCACCTCTTCGAGGGTGGCCTGGGAGCAGCGCGGATCGGCCAGCCGCGCCAGGGCGGTGCGCAGGCGCTCGTGGGCGATCCAGCCGCAGACGGTGCGGTCCTCCCCCTCGAACAGCCGGTGCAGGGTGCGGGTAGAGACCCCAAACCGCTCGGCGATCGCCGCCGGCGTCAACTCGTGCTCATGGTGATTGGTGGTGATGTACTGGATCACCCGCGAGCGCTCCACCTGTTCCAGCAGGGCCGTCGAACGCGGTTCCGGGCGGGCGGTGATCACCGCGGTGACCAGGTTGGTCACCACACGCACCGTCTCGTCGCGCACCGCCGGGGCGCCGGGCCGCATCACCAGCTCGCGCAGGGCGGCGGCCATGGCAGCAGGCAGGGCCACCTCCGCCCCCCAGACCGTCAACGGCGTCTCGTCGAAGGTGCCCTTCAGCTCCGTGCGCTCAACGGTGATGTCCACCTCGACCAGGGTGGCCCCCTGCGTGGCGAACTCCACCGGGCGCCAGCCCACCACCAGGGCAGACATGCGCGGGCCGAGGACCTCCACCGTGCCGGCGGCGCGGATCGTCACCTCGCCATCGATCACCACCATCAGGCGCACACAGCGCCAGGCGTGCCCGAAGTTGTCCCCGGGCACCCGGTGAACCACCGGTCCGGCCTGCACCAGGGAGACCAGATAGGCGCCGAAACGGGCGGAGCGACGGCGCTCCAGATGTATCGGACCCATCGCTCACCTCCGCCTGCCCGACTAAGTTCCCCCAGGAACCCGTGAATCAATGCTGATGGCGCTATTGTGCCTTCCAACTGCAGCCGTCGCATAGTTAGGGGACGATTGACGCCATGAGCAACGGGGGAACGCTCCACACCGCGGTGCGGGACACGGCGCGCAAACATCTCAGCGCGGGAATCTGCGTCGAGCTACAGGGCCTGCCCGGCTCTGGCCGCTCGACCGCGGCGCGCGCCATCTCCGCCGAACTGGAAGATGCCGGCTGGCAGGTGCTGGCCATCAACGGCGTCCAGGCCCTGCACGACCGCCCGCTGGAGGCCCTGGTGATCGCCGGGGTGATGGCCAGGCAGTCCAACCCGCAGGCGTCCACCACGGCGGTGTCCTCTGCGGTGCAGGGGCTCTCCTCTACCATCCGCACCGGGTCGACCCTCGTGGTGGTAGACGACGCCGATCAGCTCGACGGCATTTCCGCAGGGGCCCTGGCGGCCGCCTTCGCCCAACACCACTTCCCGGTGCTGACCGTCACCACCACCGGGGTGGAACCCCACCCCGGCTCCCTGACCACCTCCCTACAGCCGGGCGTGACCCTAGAGGTGGCCCCGCTGGACTTTGTGGGCGTCCAGACGCTGCTGGCCGAGGCGCTCGGCGCCCCGATTGAGCCCTCCGTCGTCGGACGCACCTTCGCGCTGTCCGGTGGGGTCGCGGGCATCGCCCTGGCCCTCGCCGAGGGGGCACGCCTGACCGAGGACCTCCGCCTGAACGACGGCACCTGGACCCTGCGCGGCGACCTGTGGACCCCGGGGGTCGGCCGCGCCCTCGCCCCACTGCTTTCCGCCCTCACCCCGCCGCAGCGCATCGGCCTGCAGACCCTCGCCCTGGCCGGCACGGTTTCGCTAGAGACCGCCCGGCGCCTGGTCTCCGGCGAGGTCCTGGAAGAACTCGATCAGCGCGGCCTGCTGCGTTTTGTGATCCGCGACGATGCCTTCCTGCTCTCGGTGTTCCCCCTAGCGATCAACGAGCACTTCACCCGCCAGGGAGTCTCGATGCGTCACTTGGAGATTGCCGAACGCCTCACCGTGTCGATGGGCGGCGCGCTGGAGTCCCAGCCACCGGCGCCGGGCTGGCAAGGCGCCTGGACCAGCGCGCCGGGCACCTCTTCCCATGCGT
>WRIF01000358.1 GCA_009782865.1 Promicromonosporaceae bacterium | reverse complement strand
CCAGTCGCGGAGGGAACCAGACCGTGCCCCCGGCAGCCCTGAGGCGACGGTTGAGTTCCCAATCCTGTCCGCGGCGCACGCCTTCGTCGAAGAGGCCGGCGGCTTCGAGGCGGTCGCGGCGGAACGATCCGAGGTACGCCGTCTGCGCGGGACCCTCCTTGCCGCCGACGTGGTGCTGGGTTCCGCCGAGCCCGATGCGGGACTTGTAGGCGCGCGCGACGGCTTTCTCGAAGGGAGTCGTGCCACGGGCATCCATGAGTCCGCCGACGTTGGCGGCACCCGTGCGAATGAGAGTGTCGACCGCGACGCTGGTGTAGTCGGACGGCAGCAGAGAGTGCGCGTCGACTCTGATGACGACGGGATAGGAGGATGCCCTGATCGCCGCATTCAGACCTGCCGACGTCGAGGCGGCCGGGTTGGCGACCACCCGAACGTTCGGGTACTCCTGCACGAGCTGAGCAAGGACGCCGTCCGTCCCGTCGGTGCTCGGCCCGAGCGCGAGGGTGATGTCGTAAGGTCCCTGGTAGTCCTGGGCGAGCAGACGCTCGACCGCGGCGCGCACATACGGCGCCTCGTTGAGCACGGGCATGACGTAGGAGACGCCGGGGAGCGCGCCCGTACCTGCGCCTTCGTTGCTGGATTCGCCCATCACATCCGCTCGTCGAACCGTCGGCTCAGCCTATCAGCGCACGGTGCCGTGGCCCGGTGGCGGGTTCTGCGGGAGCCGGCGCCGCGCGAGTGTGCGCGACACCGAAGCGGGCGTCGGAGGGAGGCCTCCGGCAGCCCGCTTCGGTTCGGTCGGGAACGGTGACGATCAGTTCGAGGAGAGCGTGCCGAGGGTCACGTTCGCGGACCGCGTCTGGCCGTCTCGCTGATAGGTCAGGCTGGCCTTCGAGCCGCCTGCCAGTGCACGCACCTGCGCCGTGAGGTCGGTCGAGTCGGTGATCGGCTTGCCGTTGAAGTTGGTGACGATGTCGCCGGCCTTCAGGCCCGCCTTCGCTGCGGCGCCGCCTGCGGTGATCGACTTGATCAGCGCACCGACCGTCGTGGCGTTCGCGTCGGACGTGGAGTCCGTGACTGTGGCGCCGAGCAGACCGCTCGTCGCCTTGCCGTTCTCGATCAGCTCGTTGGCCACGCGCTGGGCGACGTTCGACGGAATGGCGAAGCCGACGCCGATGCTGCCGGTCTGACCGCTGGAGGAATCCGACGATCCGGCACTGGCGATGGCGACGTTGACGCCCATGACCTTGCCCTTGCCGTCGAGCAGTGCGCCACCCGAGTTGCCGGGGTTGATGGCGGCATCCGTCTGGATCACCGGCAACGAGATGGTGCTCTGCGTGGAGGACTGGCCGCTGCCGCCACCGTTCTGGTCGAAGTTCCAGAAGTTGAACGGGTTGCTGCCTCCGTTGTCCTGCTGGTCCTGGTTCGGCGCTGCGGACGAGGCGATCTGGATGCTGCGGTTGAGCGCGCTGACGATGCCGTTCGTGACGGTGCCGGAGAGGCCGAGCGGCGCGCCGATCGCGATCGCCGTGTCACCCACGTTGACCTTGTCGGAGTTCGCGAAGGTCGCCTTCGACAGCCCGCTCGCGTTCTGCAGCTTGATCACGGCGAGGTCGAGCACCGGGTCGGTCCCAACCACCTTGGCCTTGTAGATCTTGCCGTCATTGGTGTTGACCGTGATCGTGGTGTTGCCGCTCTCACCATCGAGCGTCACCACGTGCGTGTTCGTCAGCACGTAGCCGTCGGAACTGAGAATGACTCCCGAACCGGTCCCTGCTTCGGCGCTGGACGACACGTTGATGGTCACGACGCTGGGTGACGCCTTGGATGCCACGGCGGTCACGTCGGTCGCGGTCTGCGGGTTGTTCACGGTGACGTTGGTGGCGCCGGTGGACGACACCGGCGCGCCGTTGTTCGAGTTGGCCGCGTACACGCCGACGACTCCCGCGCCGACGCCACCACCGAGGAGCCCGGCCAGCACGAAGCCCGTCACGAGCAGCCCGGCTCGGTTGCCCTTGCCGTCCTTCTCCTTGGCCGGCTTCGGCGTCTGGCTCGTGGGGCCACCGGGCTGCGGCGACGGGTAGCCCTGCTGGGTCGGTGCACCGTACGGAGCTGCCGGCTGCTGCCCGTAACCCTGCTGCCCGTACCCCGCCTGGCCGTAGGCCGGTGCCGGCTGCCCGTAGGCCTGATGCCCGTAGCCCTGCTGGTACGCCGCAGGCTGCTGGCCGTAGTGATAGCCGGCCTGCTGGGCGGCGTAAGGGTTCTGCACACCCTGCGGAGGAATGGGCTCGGTGGGGAGGGTCTGGTTCGGCTGCGTCCCCTGCCCCTGGAACGATCCTTCGGCACCGGCCGGCGTGCCGAAGGAGCCGTTGCCGTAGTCGGCAGTGGGCTGCTCGGCGGTGGGCTGCTCAGTGGTGGGCTGTTCAGCAGTGGCCTGCCCGGCTTCGGCCGGTGCGTGCTGATCGGCCGTCTCCCGCGAGACGGAAGTCTGGTCTTCGTGCTGCGCCGCGTCGGCAACCGATTCCTGCGCGGCCTCGTGCT
>WRIF01000357.1 GCA_009782865.1 Promicromonosporaceae bacterium | reverse complement strand
GGGGGCCGCGGTCGAGGTCACGGCGGGGGCCGGGCTCATGACCATGGTGGCGAGCAGCCGGAGGGAGAAGAACCCGGACACCGCCGAGGCGAGCGCGCCGACCAGCGCCAGCGGCCAGGCGCCCGCGTCTACGGCCGCCGAGAACGCGCCGAACTTGGCGATGAAGCCGGCCGTCAGCGGGATGCCGGCCATCGACAGCATGAACAGCGCAAACGCGGCGGTCAGCCAGGGGGCCTGACGCCCCAGCCCGGCCCACTGCGCCAGCCCGGTGGCCTCGCCCCGCAGGTCGCTGCCCACCCGGCGGCGCACCAGCGTCACGCAGGCGAAGGCACCCACCGTGGCCAGCCCGTAGGCCGTCAGGTAGAACAAGATCGCGGCGGCGCCATCGTCGGCGAAACCCACCAGGGCCACCAGGATGAAGCCCGCGTGGGAGATGGCGGAGTAGGCCAGCATCCGTTTGACGTCTTGCTGCACCACCGCCACCACCGTGCCGACCACCATGGTGGCGATGGCCACCGTCCACAGCAGCACCTGCACCTCCCGGCGGGTGCTGGCCTCGAGGCTTGCCCCCAGGTAGAAGAGCACCCGGGTCAGGGCGGCGAAGGCGGCGGCCTTGGTGCAGGCGGCCATGAACCCGGTGACCGGCGTGGGGGCACCGGTGTAGACATCGGGCGTCCAGGCGTGGAAGGGGACCGCCCCCACCTTGAAGAGCAGGCCGGAGCACAGCAGGATGAGGCCGAGCACGGTCAGCGCAGACAGGCCGTGCAGGGGGGAATCGGTGACGCCGCGCAGCACGTCAGCGAGGTCGGGCAGACGCACCGAGCCGGCCACGCCGTACAGCAGGGCGATGCCGAAGGCGGTCAGGGCGGAGGCAAACGCCCCGAGCAGGAAGTACTTGAGCGCCGCCTCCTGGGAGAGCAGGCGCCGCCGTCGGGCGGTGGCGCACAGCACGTACAGCGGCAGCGACAGCACCTCCAGCGCGATGAACAAGACCATCAGGTCATCGGTGGCCGTCAGCAGCAGCATCCCCCCCACGGCAAACAGGCTCAAGGGGAACACCTCGGTGGTCACGAGGCCGGCGCGGCGGGCCTCCTCCTCGTACCGGGAGCCGGGCGGGGCGGCGGCCATCGGGGTAAAGGCGTCGTCGCCACCGGAACAGTCGGCGTAGACCACGAGGGCCAGGAGGGCGAGGGTGGCAATGACGCCCTGCGCGGCCAGCCCGAAGGGCGACAGGTCGAACGTGCCCCCGATCCCCTGCAGGTTCCGCCTGCCCACCTGCCCCCACAGGCAGGCCACGGCGATCAGCGCGCCGCCGGTGGCCAGGGCGGCGATGG
This sequence comes from Promicromonosporaceae bacterium, assembly GCA_009782865.1. GTDB lineage: Bacteria > Actinomycetota > Actinomycetes > Actinomycetales > Cellulomonadaceae > Xylanimonas. The sequence continues at coordinate 1,208 of WRIF01000357.1, read as the reverse complement.
CAACCTGCATGCGCCGCCGCGCGGCGGCGGGGACGAACGCCTCGACGAGCACGCCGAGCACCCCTCCCCCAAACACGCACAGCAGGGGGCTGAGGCCCGCCCAGGCGATGCTGGGGCTGACAAACTGGTTCATGACGCCACCTCCGTCACCGAGTTTGCGACCTGCGTGGCGGGCGCATCGACGTAGCGCAGGCCCAGTTGGGGCACCGCCCCCAGCAACACCAGGGCAGCGATCAACACGCCTGCGACCACCCGCTCTCGGGCCACCAGGTCAGCAGGCGCGACGGCAGCAGGCGGGCCGGCGACGCCGCGACCCTGCCCGCCTCCCAGCGCCGACTCGTCCAGCGCGGCCCCCGACCCCGCCCAGCGGGCAGGTGAGCCGGTGAAGATGCGCTGGTAGGTCCACAGCGCGTAGAGCGCGGCGAGCGCCACGGCCAGGATGGAAACGAGCGCGGCCGGGCGGTTGGCCGGGAAGGAACCCACAATCACCAGGAGTTCCGAGACGAACGTCGCCAGGCCGGGCAGCGCCGCCGCCGAGAGGACGGCCACCAGGAACGTGCCCCCCAGCACCGGGGCGGCCACCCGCAGGCCACCGTAGTCGGCAATCTGCTGGGAGCCATTGGGATGCCTGGCGATCACAAATCCGGCGATCAAGAACAGGGCGGCGGTGGACAGGCCGTGGTTGAGCATCATCAGGGCGGCCCCGGCGGTGGCGGTCGGCTGGAACACGAAGATGCCGAGCACGATGAATCCGAAGTGCGACACCGAGGTGTATCCGATCAGGCGCAACAGGTCACGCTGCCCGATGGCCAGCACGGCGCCGTACAGGATCGAGAACACGGCGAGCCACCCGATCACCGGCGCTGCCCACCTCGCGGCCTCTGGAAACAGGGGCAGGCACAGGGTCAGCATCCCGAACGTGCCCACCTTGTCCAGCACGCACACCAGCAGGGTGGACGTGCCGGGGCGGGCGGCCTCCACGGTGTCCGGCAGCCAGGTGTGCACCGGGAACAGGGGGGCCTTGATGGCAAACGCGATGAAGAAGCTCAGGAAGATCAGCCGCCCCGCGCCCAGGCTCAGGGGCAGGCCGGCGAGGTTGTCCAGGAGGAACGTCTCGGGGCCGCGCTGCGCGGCCGGCACCTGGAAGTAAAGCGCGATCATCCCCACCAGCATGATCAGGCCGCCAGTCAGGGAGAACAGCAGGAACT
>WRIF01000356.1 GCA_009782865.1 Promicromonosporaceae bacterium | reverse complement strand
CCCGCCCCCCAGTCCCCCCGCCCGTCCTGCCCTTGCGGCAGTCGCCACCCTGTTCTTGGCGGCGGCCGTTCTTGCCGCCTCTGGTTGCGCCGCGCGCGATGACCAGGCGACGGCTCCCGCCAGCCCGGTTGTTGCAGGGGATACCGCCCAGGCGGAGCCCGTCACGTTCGGGGCGCCCTCAACCAGCGCGGGCGACGCCGAGGCTGCCTGCCCGCCCGCAGCCGGCGCGTCAGCTTCTCCGGAAGGCTGGCCGGATTTGGTGGGACAGTGGATTGCGCAGGATCGCGACTTTGCCGCCACCGGCACCGGGCCCTCCATCACCTTCTTGGCCGACGGCACCGGGTTCCAATCCCTGCTCGAAGGCCACTGGATGCCGCGCGAGTTCACCTGGGCCATCGCAGGGCTGCCCGACGGCCCAAGCGGGCGGGGGTATGACGGTCAGGTGCTGATCTCTCACGCCGGGCACGACGGGACGCCCACCTGTGAGTCTTGGCAGTTCACGTTCCGTCAGGACTCGCTGGATCTGTTCATGTGGGTGCCCTGGGCCGACGAAATCATGGCCCAGCGGGCAAACATCGACCTGGAGCCCGGGATGACCATCTCGTGGGCCGACGAGCCGTTCGAGGAGTTCCGGCTGGTTAGTGGGGCAGCCGTGGCGGAGTGCTCGGCCAGCGCGCCGTCCCCCGTTCACCTGGAGCAGTTCGCGGCCGGAACTGGCCACCTCGACGCCGACCAGGGCTTGACCGTTGCCGTCACCGAGGTCGGTGAGTGGGTGAGCGCCCCCGGCGGCGGGCCGTCGTACTGGGCGCCGGGATCGCCAACCGTAGAACTGTTGGGGGTGCGCGTTGAGGCGGACTTCCGCGGCTCGGCTCACGGCCTGGCGGGTCCTGGGGTTTGGCGCATCGCCGCCCCGTTCCAGCTGCGCACCGCCGACGGACAGCTGGCCTCCTGCGTGCTTCCGGACGGCGAGCGGCATGCGATCTACCTGGCGGCGATCGGGGCGGACCGTGCCTTCGCCGGAGACGGTGCCGGGTCCCAGACCGCCTCCGGCTGGCTGATTTGCGCTGCGCCCACCGATGCACTCGCCGATTTTTCTGCCGACCGAACGCCCTTCGGCGCTCCCAGCACCCGGATCGAGTACGCCCGCGGATACCAGCTGGGCATGCGAGGCCGCCTGCTCTGCCCGTCGTCGTTCTCCATGCCGCTGCCCTAGCTGCCTGTCGCCCGTCACGACGGCGGGAGCCCCGGGCAACGCGCGCGTTCCGGGAGCCGCGCCTATTGTGGTTCCATGACACGCAAGGTTTACACCGGCCCCATTGTCGACGTCACCTTTGACCGGGCGTTGTGCATCCACTCCGCCCGCTGCATCAGCGAGCTGCCGGAGGTGTTCGATGTGTTCGAGCGCCCGTGGGTCAACCTGTCCGAGATCGACACCGAGGCGGCGGCCGAGCGGGTGCGCTGGCAGGTGCGTCGCTGTCCCCCCGGCGCGCTGCAGATTCAAGAACACTGAGCGCGCCGCCTGGCGTCGTCTACTCTGAGGCCATGACCAGTTTCGCCCCCGACGTCGTCGCCATGTTCGCCGGCACCCTCCCGCTGGGCCCGCTGGCAGAAAAGGGCGTCACCGGCGAGGCCTACTCCCGCGCCCAAGCCGAGACGCCCGCCGAGTTCAAGTCCCGCCTGGAGGCGGAGGGCAAGCGCGTGGGCTGGATGGACCTGATGCACTACCTGCCGGCCACCGACCTGGTGCAGGTGGGGCGCTCATACGAGCCGGGAACCACCCCAAAGGAGGGCCTGACCCGTCGCCTGCGGGGCGACGTGGACGCCGCCGCCTTCCAGGCGTTCCAGGAGACGGCCTCGGCCGAAGACCGAGACGAGGCCGATGTGGAACTTAGGCATTGGGCCGCCACCGGACACTTTGTCGGAGACCGCCTCGTGGCCGTCGCCTCCGCCTACCCCTGGCGGGGCACCCAGATCGCCGACATCGGCGTGCTGGTGCTGCCCGAGTTCCGGGGGCGCGGCCTGGCCGTGCGCGTGGTGCAACGCCTGGCCGCCCACTGCCTGGCGCAGGGCTACGCCCCGCAGTACCGCTGCGCCCCGGAACACCTGGCCTCGGCGGGTACCGCCCGGGCCGCCGGCCTGGTGAACTACGGCACCTGGGCCGTGCTGCGCTAGGCCATGCACCGCCCGTCGTCGAGGCCCGGGGCCCGCCGCCTGCCGGCCAGGTCGACCCCGTGAGCGCGCCCGCCCAGCCGGAGGCCCCGAACCACTTTGACCTTCCCCCGGAGCGATTCGAGGAGGCCGTCGCCGATGGCCTCGACGCCATCCCGCCCGAACTGACCGACCTCATGGACAACGTGGTGATCCTCATCGAAGACGAGGCGCGCCCCGCCGACCGCGACCACCCCATCCTCGGACTGTACGAGGGCGTCCCCCTCACCGAGCGTGGGCACTCCTGGGCGTCCGGCTCGCTGCCCGACCGCATCACCTTGTTCCGTCGTCCGCTGCTGGACTTCGCCAGGCAGGTCGACGACGAGGCCCCCGAC
>WRIF01000355.1 GCA_009782865.1 Promicromonosporaceae bacterium | reverse complement strand
AGGCGCGCCACGTCCTCGGGGTCCACCAGGATTTCCTCGGCCGTGATGGCGGGGCCGCCGCCGGACCCCAGGCCGCCGATGTCCCAATCGGAGTCTGGCAACCGCAGGATGATGCCGTCGTCGTGCGGGGTGGCCACCACATCCATCCCTGAGCGGGCGCGCAGCCGCCCGCCAATGATCATCGCCCAGGGGGCGTTGACCCGCAGACCGAACGGGGAGTGGACCAGCACCCGCCAGTCACCGAGCTCATCGCGGAAGCTCTCCACCACAATCGTGACATCGTCGGGCACGCGCCCGGTCGCCACCCGCTGCTCTTCGAGGTAGCTGGCCAGGTTGTCGGCCGCCCACTCGTCGAGCCCCGCGGCGCGCAGCCGGTCCCGCCCGGCCTTCGAGTTAGCCGTCAGGGCGGCGGAGGCCTCGCGCACGAAGGCCCCCATCGCGCGCCCTAGCACGGCAGGACGTCCCTGCCCCATGCCCTTCCAGAATGGCAGGCGCCCAGGCAGGCCAGGGGCGGGCGAGACCAGCACCCGGTCGGGGGTGATCTCCTCGATTCGCCAGGTCGACGATCCCAGGGTGAAGGTGTCACCGACGCGCGACTCGAAGACCATCTCCTCATCGAGTTCACCGACCCGCTTGCCGCCGCGCTCCTGGGTGTCGGCGGACCCGACCAGGAACACCCCGTACAGGCCTTGGTCGGGAATGGTGCCGCCCGAGGTGACGGCCAGCCGCAGGGCGCCGGGCCGGGCCGAGAGCAGGCCGGTCACGCGATCCCAGACGACGCGCGGACGCAGCTCACCAAACTCCTCCGAGGGGTAGCGCCCGGCGAGCATGTCGAGCACGGCCTCCCAGGTGGCGTCCCCGAGGGTCGCAAACGGATGCGCGCGGCGGAACACCTTCAGCAGCTCGGCGGCGGGCCAGTCTTCCTGCGAGAGGGCGGCGACAACCTGCTGCGCCAGCACGTCTAGGGGGTTGGCGGGAACATGCAGGGGCTCGATCAGCCCGGCGCGCATCCGCTCGGCCACCACGGTAGCCGGGATTAGGTCCCCGCGGTTGAGTGGCAACACCACCCCGTGCGAGACCGCCCCTACCTGGTGACCGGCGCGCCCGACGCGCTGCAGGCCCGACGCCACCGACGGCGGCGCCCCCACCTGCACCACCAGGTCGACGTCCCCCATGTCGATGCCCAGTTCTAGCGACGACGTCGAGACGACGGCCGGAAGACGGCCGGCCTTCAGTTCCGTCTCCGTGATCAGCCGCTCCTCGCGGGACATCGACCCGTGGTGGGTGCGCGCCAGCAGCGGCGCCCCGGCGGGCAGGGCCACCGCCGTGCCGGACATCGACGGTTCGTGGGCGGGCCACACCGTGCCAGGATCGTCAACGGCGAACCCCTGACGTTCGGCCCAGACCTCGTTGAGCCGCGTGGTCAGCCGCTCGGCCCCGCGCCGCGCATTGGTGAATACCAGCGTCGAGTGATGCTCGGCCACCAGGTCGACCACCAGCTCCTCGACATGCGGCCAGACCGAGGCCCCTCGCACGGCCCCGCGGGCCTGCGCGTCATCGGAGCGTCCGCGCTGCAGCGGCTTGGTTGCGGGCCCAGATAGGTCTGCCTCTGGCAGGTTTGGCACGGATAGGTTTAGCTCGGGGCCAGCCGGGGCGCCGGGGGTGGTGAAGTTGTTGGTTTCGGCGTTGGCGGACAGGTCGCCCAGGTTTGGAACGGCGACGACGACGTCGATCTGCCAGCGCTTGTCGGCTGGCGGCTGCACGATGGCCACGTCGCGGCCGCCCTCGGCGGGCAGGCGGTGTCCGGTCAGATAGGCGGCTACCTCTTCTAGCGGGGTGACCGTGGCGGATAGGCCCACTCGCTGGGCAGGCCTGCCGCCCCCGGCGGTCAGCAGCTCGTCGAGCCGTTCCAGGCTGAGCGCCAGGTGGGCGCCGCGCTTGGTCCCGGCCACGGCGTGGATCTCATCGATGATCACGGTTTCCACCCCGGACAGGCCCGCGCGGGCCTGTGAGGTGAGGATCAGGTACAGCGATTCTGGGGTGGTGACCAGCACATCGGGCGGGCGCAGCCCGAATAGGCGACGCTCGGCGGCGGGGGTGTCTCCGGAGCGCATTGCCACGGTCAGTTCGGGGGTCTCCACCCCGAGCCGGGCGGCAGCCTGGGCGATGCCGACCAGCGGGGAGCGCAGGTTTCGTTGCACGTCGGCCGCCAGGGCCTTTAGGGGGGAGACGTACAGGATGCGGCAGCGGCGGAGGGGCTCGTCTGGCACTGGTTCGTGGTGGAGGCGGTCAATCGCCCAGAGAAAGGCGGCGAGGGTCTTGCCGGAGCCGGTCGGCGCCACTACGAGGGCGTGCTTTTCGGCCTCGATCGCCTCCCAGGCGCCCAGCTGGGCGGCCGTAGGTCCCGGGAACGCGCCGGTGAACCAGTTGCGGGTGGCCGCGGCAAACCCAGCCGGCAGGGCGGGGGTGGAGGCGGCGGGCGAGTTCATTGTCCAATTGTGCCCGTTGCCACTGTCAGTCACCGGGGGTGCCCAGGGCAAAGGG
>WRIF01000354.1 GCA_009782865.1 Promicromonosporaceae bacterium | reverse complement strand
AGTGATTCATAGCGGTTGCTCTGCGAAAACGCCTCCGTGGTGCGCTCCCCACCAGGAGCCGCGCGGAACACCTCCACCGCGCCCGGACTCGCCGAGCCGCCGCGGACATCCCACTCGGCCAGCCAATGCCCGAGCGTGGGGGTGTGCACCGAGGTCACGGAGTGGTCCAGCAACCCGGCCCGGTCGAGCTCCCCGAGCAGTGCGGGCACCCCGCCAGCGCGGTTCACGTGCTCCATGTGGAACACCGGGTGGTTCGGGGCCACCTTGGCCAGTGTGGGCACTCGCCGGGAAATCGCCTCGATATCGGCAAGGGTGAAATCCACCCCGGCCTCCTGGGCCGCTGCCAGAATGTGCAGCACCGTGTTGGTGGAGCCACCCATGGCCACATCCAGGGCCATGGCGTTGGCGAATGCCGCCTTGGTGGCGATGCCCCGGGGGGCTGCGGCGTCGTCGCCGTCGTCGTAATATCTGCGGCACAAATCGACGATCAACGCCCCAGCGGCCTCGAACAGGAGGCGCCGATCCGTGTGCGTTGCCAGCACGGAGCCGTTGCCGGGGAGCGCGAGGCCGAGCGCCTCGGTCAGGCAGTTCATTGAGTTCGCCGTAAACATGCCGGAGCAACCGCCGCAGGTGGGGCAGGCAGCGGCCTCGACACGCGCGAGATCGGCGTCGCTCACGGCTTCATCGGCCGAGTAATTGATTACGTCCACCAGGTTGAGCGGCTTGGTCGGCACGCCCGCGACCTCCAATGGCGCGCCGGCCTCCATCGGGCCACCGGAAACGAACACGGTGGGAAGGTTGAGCCGGAGCGCGGCCATCAGCATGCCGGGCGTGATTTTGTCGCAAGTGGAAATGCACACCAACGCATCGGCGCAGTGGGCGTTGACCATATACTCCACCGAGTCGGCGATCAGCTCGCGCGAGGGTAGCGAGTAGAGCATGCCGCCGTGGCCCATTGCGATGCCATCGTCAATGGCGATGGTGTTGAACTCCTTGGCGACGCCGCCCGCGTGTTCGATTGCGCGCGCTACCAGTTGGCCGACATCTTTCAGCTGCACGTGGCCCGGCACGAACTGCGTGAACGAGTTCGCCACCGCGATGATTGGCTTGCCGAAATGGGCCGATTTCATGCCGGTGGCCCGCCAGAGCGAGCGGGCGCCGGCCATGTTGCGGCCATGGGTCGAAGTGCGGGACCGGAGCGGCCGCGCGCGATGCGTGGTGGGGGCGGAGCCTGACATGGCCCCCATCCTGGCACAGGCCGCGGACACCACACCAGCCATTTGCTGTCGCTGCGAAACGGACGAAGGCGAAATAAACGTCCGACATCCACGCTACCTTGGGCACATGGCGCACGCGCAAGACATCGGCTTGGGGATCCAGGTCACCGAGTCGGCGATCATTGTCATCGCCGCCGATGTGGATGGAACCATCGAGCACAGCCGCATGATCGAGGGCGATTTCGCCCACCACTCCCCCGCCGAAACGCTCGCGCTCGCCGGGGAGGTGGCGCGGGAGGCGATCGCCGATTGCCAGCCCGCCCATCACGTGGTGGGGGTCGGGCTCGCCACGCCAGGGTTGGTCAACAGCCGCGAGGGCTACTTGGAGTATTCGGAGAACTTGCACTGGTCGCAACTCTCCCCGGGCCCTTTGCTGGGCTTTGGCGGCATCCCGGTTTCCGTGGCGAATGATGCCAAGCTGGGCGCACTGGCGGAGTGGCAGGGCTCCGGCGATCCCTCGTTCATTTACCTCACCGTGGGCACCGGTATTGGCGGGGCGATCATGGACGAGGGCAAGCTGTTCCGGGGCGAGCGCGGCTGGGACGGCGAGATCGGGCACATGACCGTGGACCCACGTGGCCCCCTCTGCCCGTGCGGCGCCCGGGGTTGCCTGGAGATGTATGCGAGCAAACCCGCGCTATTTGCGGCGGCAGGGCTCGATCCGGCCGCCCCGATCCTTGAGTTCATTACGGCGTTGGAAGACGGCGATGCCCAGGCCCGGGCCGCCCTCGACACCGCGATTGTGGCGCTGGCCCAGGTACTTTCCAACGTGATTACGCTGGTTGACATCAGGCACTTGGTGATCGACGGCGAACTGGCACCGCTGCTCCCCTGGCTTCACGGTGGAATCGAGCGTTTAGTAGACGACCGCGTGATCGCCGGCCACAAGGTTCCCCTCACCCACCGCCGTGCCATGGCCGGCGAGTTCGGGCCGGCGTTGGGCGGTGCGCTGCTGGCGCTGTTGGGGTATTAGCGTTCCAAACTTGCGGGGATATGCGCGACGACGCCGCGCAACACCTTGGCTCGCGCCACCCGGGCGGCTTCCCTGAGTTCGGGTGCCGGAGCGTAAACCGCCAACTGGTTGAGCACGTCAACCACCTGCTTGCACCACCGCACGAAATCGCCTGGGGCGATATCGGATTCCAGCAGCACTTCTTCCAATGATTTCCCATTGGCCCAGCGGCGCACCGGTTCCACCAAGGCGAAATCCAGTGGGCCAATCGTTTTGAGATGGTTCTCGGCCTCTAGCCTGGTCAGGCGGTCCCAAATCCCCAGCAC
>WRIF01000353.1 GCA_009782865.1 Promicromonosporaceae bacterium | reverse complement strand
TGGTGGCCGCCCCGGTCGCCCCGGTCGCAGCCGAGGTCAGGGCGGACCTCACCCGGCGGCGGGAGCGCGTGACGAGGACGGCCGCCAACACACCAACAATCAGCAGGACGGCGAGGCCGGCCAGCGCGATCCACAGATAGGAGTTCATGCGCCCATCCTCTCACCCCCGGGCGAATGCCATTCCTCCGGGCATTCCTCCAGCCCTTCGCCACGGTTTAGTGCAACGCAACTATCGCATCGCCCGGCGCCAACCGGCGGCGACAGCCTCATCCTCCGAACAGAACCAGCGTTCCCCGGCGGACTGGTCGATCACCGTCTTGTTGTAGTCCTGCTGCCCGGGCACGTGATAGATCTTCTCCCCCTTGCGCGAGATGTTCCCCTTGATGTCACAGTCGGAGGTGGCCGTCGTCGTCGACGCCTGGGTCGGATCGGCCTCCGTCGACAGGGCGGCCGCCACACCGGCGAGGCGCACCATGGCCGCGTCGTCGGCCAGCAGCGACGGTCCGGGAAGCGGCTCGTCAGGGCAAGCGCTGAGGGTCCGGACCATCGCATCCTGCTCGGCCTGGGTCACCCATAGGCCGTAGGCGGCCTTGACCGCCACCTGCCGGGCGACGTACTCACAGCGAAACGCCCGGTTGGGAGGAAGCCAGGTGGCGGCGTCACCGTCGCTCTTTTGCTGGTTGGTCGGGCCATCGGTGGCCCAAAGGTTGAGCGGGTCGTTGTGGAAGGCCACGCGCTTGACGGGCTCCCACTGTTGCGCACCCTTCTGCCAGGCGTCAGACAGGGGCACCACATGGTCGATCTGCACGGCGCTCGAGGTTTTCACGCCGCGCACAAACTCGATGGTTCTGCCCGTGTACTTGTCGGCCAAGGTGCCGGACTCGACCAGGCAGCCTCCCGACTTCAACGTCACGTCAGTGAGGTCGCGCGCCAATACGTCGTTGCGGGCGTCACAGCCGTTGCCGTCAGGGTCAAGCCAATCGTCGCCGAACAGGGAACGGCTGTAACCCGTCTTGGGGGCGCGGCCCTTGACCGGCAACTGGGTGGCGGCGGCCAGGGCGGCCCCCGGCGTCGGCTCGCCGGAGGGCTCCAACATCGGCGCGGCGGAGGGCTCCAGCGTCGGTTCCCGGGACGGCTCTGCGGCAGGCTCAGTGGCGGGCTCGCTGACCGTCTCGCCGGTGGTTTGGGGCAGGCTGCAGGAAGTGGCGGCCAGACTAACTCCCGCCATAAGGCAGGTGACCAGCGCGACCCGCGTCACCCCCGCCCCAAGGCCGGTCCTCCATCTGGACATTGTCTTCCCTCCCACCACCATTTTTACCTCCAGCCCGTCACGTCGCGCGGGTGTCGCCGGCTGTACCGTGGCGTGTTTCACCGCTTGCGCCACCAAGCGGCCGCGACGGCGGTCTTTTGGCAGTGCCGGGCAGTAATCCGGGATCCGCCGGCGGCGAGTGTGAGTGGGCCCAACAACCTCCAGACGACCGACCGGCACGTCGACCACCAGGGCGCCAGTAGATCCCGAGTTCGAACCCACGCGATCATCGTCGCGACCGTCCTGACCATGATCGGGGGCCTGCTGATCGGCGCGCTCAACTGAACCAGGTGTCAGCGGCAGCCCAGTACGCTGGCTCCATGCGCTATAGCCAGGTTGATGTCTTTACCGCTCGCCTGATGTGGGGCAACCCGGTGGCCGTCGTTCACGATGCCGACGGGCTCAGCAAGGAGGACATGGCCGCGTTCGCCCGCTGGACCAACCTGTCTGAGACCACGTTCTTGCTTGCACCCTCCAGCGCGGGGGCGGCGGGAGGGGCCGACTACCGCCTGCGGATCTTCACCCCTGGCGGCGAACTTCCCTTCGCCGGACACCCCACCCTCGGTTCGGCCCGCGCCTGGCTCGAGGCGGGCGGGGTACCGTGTGGCGAAACGGTGATCCAGGAGTGCGGCGCGGGCCTGGTGCAGGTGCGGCGGCTCTCCGCAACCAGGTGGGCGTTCGCCGCTCCCCCACTCCGCAAGGCCGGCCCTGCCACGGCCGCCGAGATCTCCCAGGTCGCGGCCGCCCTGCGTGTGCCCGCGAGCGCCGCGGTGGCGGCCGAATGGATCGACAACGGGCCCGGCTGGCTGGGGGTGCTGCTTGCCGATGCGGCGGCGGTGTTGGCGCTCAGTCCCGACTATGCCGTGATGGGTGACTTGAAGCTGGGCGTCGTCGGCCAGCACGGCCCGGGCGGCCCGGCTGACGTGGAAATGCGCGCCTTCGTCCCCACTCTGGGCATCCCGGAGGACCCGGTCACGGGGTCACTCGGGGCGGGCATGGGCGGCTGGCTGCCGCGGCTGGGCGTGGTCTCACCTGAATTCACTATTCGGCAGGGCACCAACCTGCGGCGGGCGGGCCTGATTCACATCTCCACTGCGGGGGACGGCACCGTCTGGGTGGCCGGCGAGACTGTCGTCGGCATCTCCGGCGAGGTCAACCTCTAGCCCCCGCCAACTCCTCTCCCCCTCTCCCCCCGCGGGGCGTGGGGTTGCCCCCCCCCCGGGGCGGGGGGGGGGGGGGGACACTACGCC
>WRIF01000352.1 GCA_009782865.1 Promicromonosporaceae bacterium | reverse complement strand
GATCGCCAACACGGCCGTGGCTCATCTCGCGCTTGCCTCACGCCGCCCGCTCTACACCGGCGTGGCCTGCCACACGCTGCTCGAGGAGGACGTTGCCGATGGCGGCGTCTCGATCGTTGGCGGCGCGGCGTTTGTGCCCGACGCCCCCGGCCTGGGCCTAACCGCCTTGCATCTGCCCAAGAACGTCTGATCATGCGTCGCCCCGTCATCGGTGTGACCGAGAAGAACCAAGGCGAATACTGGCAGTTCGTCAACGCTGGTTGGCGCCAGGCGGCCGATGCTCTCGGGCTCGAACTTCGGTTTGATGCGCCGCCCAGTGAGGATGTCGAGGCTCAACGCGCGCTGATGCGGGCGCAACTGGCCGATGGCGTTGACGCCTTGGCGTTCGTAGCCACTCGGCCCGACGGCTTCGACGACATTGTCGGTGAGGCCACGGCCGCGGGAGTGCCGGTGATCGCCTTTGATTTGGACGCACCCACCTCGGGTCGGTCCTACTTTGTCGGCATGAATACGCCAATAGAGGTGGGTCGGGCGCTCGGTCGCCGCATGGTGACCGACGGCATCACCTCCGGTGTTGTCTATCTGGCAAATGGTTCGGACGCCGCCCCGGGCGCCCGAGGCAAGCGCGACGGCCTGGTCGAGGTGTTGTCTAGGGCTGGCGTGCGGGTTGTCGAATCGGTTGGCGATCACGAAGACGAAGAGTTATCCCTGCGGCTGGCTCAGGAGGCCGTTGCTCAGGTATCGAACTTGACGGCGGTCGTGGGCGTGTATGGCTACCACCCGGCCGTGCTCGCCGCAGTCGTCGATGGAGCGGTGCCCGTCTACGGCTATGACCTTCTGCCCAAGACCCTTGACCTGCTGGAGACCGGCCGGGTTCGGGGGGTGGTGTGGATTCGCGAGATGGACTTCGGCATCCACGCCGCCGCTGCTGTTTCCGACATCCTGCGCCTGGGTGTCACGACGGCCCTCGAAATTAGGGGCATGGACCCAGACCGCTGGGCCGATAACCGTCACATTCCAGCTTCGGCCTACATCACCGCCGCCGAAGTTCCACAGATGCGACAGCGCTACTCCGCCGTTCGCACCGTTCCCTAGTAACACCTTCCCAAGCCGATACACCTCACATAGGAGTGCATAGCGTGTTTCAGAAATCACTAAAGAAGACGGCCGCCACCTTGGTCGGCATCGCCCTGCTAGCCACCGGCCTGTCCGCCTGCGGAGGTGACGATGCGCCCAGCTCGATCACCGCCGTGGTGTTGTCGGGTGCTTCCTACGACGGTTGCTTCGCCGACATTGCGGCTGCCTTCGAGGACGAGCACGGTGTTGAGGTTGAGGTTCTCAACGTCGGCTTCGCCATGCTGCGAGACCAGTTGCTGACCTCAATGGCTGGTGGCACCAACGAGTTCGACGTCATCATGATCGCCTACCAGTGGACTGGGGAGTTCGCTCAGTTCGTCGTGCCCCTGAACGACCGGGTTGCCGCCGGTCCGCAGACCGGGATTGTCCCGGGCATCCTCGGCATGTACCAATTCGAGGACGACCAGGTGGCCGTGCCGCTCATCGCCCAGGCCGAGACCCTCTTCTATCGCGCGGACCTGCTGGAGGCAGCAGGGTTTGCGGTGCCTACCACCTGGGACGAGTTCGACGCGATCAATGAGTTCTTCACCAATAATCCCGACTTCCCTGGCGTCCACGGCACGTCCGTCAAGGCGGCAGAAGGCCACCTCGTCACGGCGTTCAACAACCGTTACTTCGGCCTTGGCGGGGGCGCACTGGGTGAGCCCGGCTCGACCTTCGACGTCGACATCGCCACCGCGGCGCTTGAGCACTTGCAGCGCACCGTCAACTTCTCCCCGTCTGGCGCGTTACAGGCCGCGTTCCCCGAAGTGTCGGCGCAGTTCACCGATGGTCGGGTGGTCATGACCGAGATGATGCCCAACACGATGGTGCCGCATGTGCTGTCCCAGGACGACTCCAACACCGTGCGCGGGCTGGTTGGGACCGCGCCCATTCCGGGAGGCCGTGCCGAGGCCGGCGGCTGGGGCCTGGCGATCCCGGACACTTCTGCCAACTCCGACCTGGCATGGGAGTTCATCAACATGGTGACCAGCCCTGACTGGGATTTGCACTGTTTCAACCTCTACGGCAAGACCGGCATCTACGCTTCATCGTACGAGGCCCTGGACGGCCCGATCGCGGACTTCATTCCCGGAGTTCTCGCGGCCACCGAGGGATCGATGCCACGTCCGCGCGGTGCCGACGCCGGTGAGATTTCGACCATGATGACCGACGTGATCGCTCGCCTGTTGGCCGGCCAGATATCTGACGCGCGCGCCGCCGCGGAGGAGATGGGTCGCCTGTACGACGAGATCACATCCTAACAAGCAGACTGCTGGTGGCTCGCTCGGAATTGAGCGGGCCGCCAGCGACCTCGACCAAGGGAGATAGCCGATGCCTACGCGAAGACCCAGTGTTTACTTCTGGATGCTCGCCCCTGCCGTGGTAGTCGCACTCGGCCTGGTGGTCTTTCCGCTTGGCCGTACCATCTGGATCAGCTTCACCGATCAAGGGGT
>WRIF01000351.1 GCA_009782865.1 Promicromonosporaceae bacterium | reverse complement strand
TGGGGTAGAGCGTGCCATTGGCCGTCCCCTGCGTGCCCGTCAACCAGCCGATGGTGCCCCCTGCCGCCAGCGGGCCGGCGCTGAACGTCACCGCATCGGCAAGCGAGGTGCCCGGGGCCACAATCTGGTTGGGGGTGGCGGCCGTCAGGTCGGTCGCCAAGATGGGCTGGAAGGCGCGCGCCGGGAAGTCCTTGTTGACCACCACGCACACCTGCAGCGCCTTGGGGCCAAGATCGGTGAGCACGCCCGCCGCCAGGTCATGGACGGTCTGCCGATAGTCCGCGAGCCCCTGCGAGGCGCTCGCGGTCAGGTTGGTCTGCTGCTCCGGCCAGGCGCGGGCGAGGGCGTCGCGCAGGTTCCAGTCGACGATGCCGGTGTAGCCCTGCATGAACACCCAGGTCTCGTGCCCGATGGCCGTGTAGTAGTCGTTGCCCGGGCCGTACTCTCCGAGCACCACGCCCACCAGGACGGCGCGGAAGTCGGCGCGGGTCGAGGGGCGGCCATCGGTGATCGGCTCGCGCACCAGGGCATTGTCGATGGCCAGCTGGCAGGTGGAGTACAGCGAGTTGGTGCCGTCGGCGGTGAAGAACTGATCGTCTATGGACGGGGCCCAGACGATGCCGCCGGTCTTGGAGGAGTAGCGGTAGACCCAGTCGAGTCCGGCGGCGGCCTGGGCGAGGGCGTCCCCCTGCCCGAGCGTGTACGGCCAGGAATCCCGCAGGGTGTCGGTGTCATGGGCCCACCAGGCAGACGACTGACTGAGGCCGCCGACGACCGGGCCGCCCGGTACCACCGTGCCGACGGTGCCCCCGGCGCCACCCTCATCGGCCTGGGCCGGGTCGCCTCGCAGGGCCAGGGGCAGGGCGGCGGCGGACAGGGCGGCCACCGCCAGCCCGGCCAGCCAGCGGAGGGTCTGGCGGCGCCGGCCCGCCCGGCGGCGGATGCCGGCGGCTCGGGAGAGGTGTGAATGCGACATGGGGTGCCCCTTACTCAATCGGCAGCGAGCCGCAGCTCGGCGGCGCTGGAGGTGGTGATGGTGAAGCCGCCCCAGGCGTGGGTGAACCAGGAAAGGAGCGGGGGATGGCTGACGGCGGTGAGGCCCACGACGACGGCGCCGCCGGCGGTGGCCTCGACGCGCAGATCGGTCAGCGTGGACGGCAGCGGATTGACCAGGAGCTCGGCATCGACCGCCGCGGCTATCTGCGCCTGGCTCACCGCAAACCCCTCCAGGGGGTGCCCGAGGCTGGCGGCGGACAGGGCGGCCCGGTCGCCGATTCCGGTCAGCACCAGGCGGTCCAGGTGGACCTGCTGGATGGAGGTGAACCAGCCGATCAGCATCAGGGCCAGGATGGTCAGGCCGAGGCAGAGCAGCAGGATGCGGCCGTCGTCGTTCATCGCGGCTGCCGGTAGCGGTCGAGGGTCACCTGGGCGCGGGCGGACACCTGGAGGGGGAGTGCGCCTACCGTTCCCAGGCCGGGCGCGACGACGGACACGGTGACCCGGGTGGCCAGGGAGGCCCCCGGGGTCAGGCAGGGGTGATGAGAACACTCGATGCTGAGTTCGAAGTCCCGCAGGGACGTTGAGGCTGCCCCGGTGCCGCTGGCGTCCAGGACCGTCTGGGCGGCGGCGAGGGCCCGCGCCTCGACCTCGGCCGAGGTCGGGGCCGCAGCGGCGGCGCGGACGGCGGCGTCGGCCGCGGAGTGGGCGGCGTACCGGGCCGCCTGCACGGACCCGGCGGCCACCGCCAGCAGCACTAGCGGCAGCAGCAGCGCCAGCGTCCCGGCCAGGAACTCGATCAGGATAGAGCCGCGCTGGCCGCTGTCGCCGTCGCCAGCTGGCTGGTTGCGCCCGCCGGGCGGCACGCTGGTCTCGCCGCGCGGGGGCCGCCCTTGCCCGCGCCGTCTCGTCCGGCTCATGCGGGCTCCTGCAGCGCGTGGCCGACTATCCTCAGCGCTCCCGTCGGCCCGAGCGGCCCGAGTAGCGGCAGCGGCGCGCGCACCACCACCGATATCACGGTCAGCCCGTCGCGAGTGGAGGTCTCCACCGCGATGTCCTCAGCGTAGGCCGCCGGCAGGGCGGAGGTGATTAGGTAGCGGGCCCGGGCCGCGCCGTCGGCCTCCCAGCGGTCGGCGCGGGCCGCGACGCGGGCGCCTTCCGTCGCCGCCGATTGCAGCACGCCGCGCACATGCACGGTGAATACCACTTGCGCGAACCCGCTGAAGACGAAGGCCACCAGTGCCGAGACCAGGGCGAACTCGGCGACCGCCGAGCCCTGCGCCGAGCGGGAGGTGTAGCCGCTCATCGGGAGGTCACCGACTCGATGGCCTGCCGGAAGGCGTCTTCCAGGAGGGGGCCGGCCAGCGCCCAGAGCGCTATCACCAGCCCGGCGGACATCAACGTGATCAGTACCCAGCCGGGTACATCGCCGCGTTCGGAGGGGAGGGTGTCAAGGCGGTTCATGGTGTCTCCTTATGGCGGGGATGGTTGGGCGAGGGCTAGAAGTTGGTGGAGAGGGTGGCTAGGGAGGGGAAGACGGCAAAGATCACGGTCACGGGCAACACCATCAGCACCACGGGGAT
>WRIF01000350.1 GCA_009782865.1 Promicromonosporaceae bacterium | reverse complement strand
TGCCGCACGGTGGTCAACGGCGGGGTGAGGTTGGTCATCAGCGGTGAGTCGTCGTAGCCGATCACCGAAACATCCTCTGGCACGCTCAGCCGTCGCAGCCGCGCGGCCCTGATCGCCCCCAGGGCGATAACATCGGAGCCGCAGACGATGGCGGTGTAGCCGGCCGAGATCAGTTCAGAGGCCGCGACCTGCCCCCCCTCGACCGTGAAGTTTGAGTTCACCACGTGCCCCAGGGCCTCTGCCGGGCTCTTCGCCAACCCGACCTCGACCAGGGCCTCGGAAAACCCGTCGCGCTTGCCCAGCGACGGGGTGAACCGGTCGCCGCCGAGCGCCAGCCCGATGCGCCGATGCCCCTGGCTGTACAGGTGGTTCACGGCGTAGCGCATGGCTGCGGCGTCGTCGACGGCAACCTGGGGAGCCGCGACGTCCGGGGCGTAGCCTCCGGCCAGGACGATCGGGACTCCCAGGGCAATCAGCCGCTGATAGCGGTCCTGCGTGGCCGAGGAGTCGGCGTGCATGCCATAGGCAAACAGGATGCCGTCGACGTCCTGCTTGGTCAGCGCCTCGATGTACTCGTCCTCCGTGGGCCCCCCGGGGGTGAGCGTGCACACCAGCGGCACATAGCCACCGCGGGCCAGGTCGGCGACCGCCACCTCGGCGATGGCGGCGAACACCGGGTTGGTCAGCTCTGGCACTATCCCCCCCACCAGGCCGGTGGCGCGGGCCGTTCCCATCCGGTAGCGGTCGAAGCCCATCTGGTCGAGGGCCGCCAGGACGGCCCGGCGGGTGCTGGCGGCCACCGTGGCCTTGCCGTTGAGCACCCTGGAGACCGTGGAGGCGGAGACGCCGGCGATCTTGGCGACGTCGTTGAGCCGCGGCTCAGATCCAGGGGTGGAGGGCATGGCGTGATCCTGTGCGTTGGGGGTGGGGCCATCCGTGAGCATACCGGCTATCCCTTCACGGCTCCGGACGTGGAGTCGGAGACGATGTGCCGCTGAAGGTACTGAAACAGCAGTACCACCGGGATGATCGTCAGGACGGCCCCGGCCGCGAACACCCCCAGGTTGGCCGAACGGTCGGACTGCAAGAGGCCGAAGAGGCCCACGGCCAGTGTCTTGCTGGCGGAGTCTCGCAGGAACAGCGATCCGATGAGAAACTCCGAAATGACCCCGACGAAGGCCAGCAGGGTGGTGGTGGCGATGATCGGCTTGATGACCGGCAGCAAGATTCGCGTGAAGATGACGAAGTGGCCCGCCCCGTCGATGCGGGCAGCCTCGTCCAGGGAGCGCGGGATCGAGTCCATCGCCCCCTTGATGAGCCACACCTGACCAAGGGCGCCACCGGTCATGGCGATGCAGTAGCCCAAGACGGTCGAAAGCCCGACCGCCGGCACCACCTGTCCGATCTCGGAAAACAGGTTGAAGATGGCAATCATGGCGAGCACGTTTGGAAACATCATGATCAGCAGCAGGCTGAGCAGTCCGCCCCGCCGTCCGCGGAAGCGCAGCCGGGAAAAGGCGTAGGCGGCACTGGTAGAGCAGACAATCTGCACCGCGGCGACCACGGAGCAGACGATCAGGGTGTTGAGATACCAGCGGCCGAAGGGCCCTACCGAGCCGTCGAAGAGCGCCCGGTAGTTGGCCAGGGACACCCCTCTCGTCGGCAGGAGGCTGGTGGAGGCCACGGAACCGATTGGGTCTAGCGAGGCCGAGAGCACAAACAGGATCGGGAATCCGGCGAAGGCAAGGGCCAGGGCGGCGACGACGTACCGCCAGGCAAGTTCCTTGCGGAAGCGCTCCCTGGCGCCGCGGGCAGGGCGGGCGGTCATACCAACTCCTCGAGTCGTCTGGTGAACCGAAACTGGATGGCGGCCAGGATGCCGGTGAGGACGAAGAGCGCCACCGACACCGCGGAGGCGAACCCGAAGTCCGCCCCGTCTCCGCCAAAGGCGATGCGGTAGACCATCGAAATCAGGATGTCGGTGGAGCCGCGGGTGAACTCTCCGGGGGCGAAGGGGCCTCCCTGGGTGAGGAGTTCTATCACGTTGAAGTTATTGAAGTTGAAGGCAAACGAGGCGACCAGCAGCGGGGACACCGATACCAGCAGCAGTGGCATGGTGATCTTGAGGTTGGCCTGCAGGCCGGAGGCCCCATCGATGCGCGCGGCCTCCAAGACGTCGTCGGGTATCGACTGCAGCGCCCCGGTGCACACGATGAACATGTAGGGGAACCCCAGCCAGAGGTTGGTCAGGATCACCGCGAGGCGGGCGAGCGTGGGGTCACCGAGCCAGTTGAGGTCCGTCCCAAGGAGTTGATTGAACAGGCCGAAGTCTCGGTTGAAGAAGTTGGACCAGATCAGGATGGAGATGAACCCCGGGATGGCGTAGGGCAAAAGCAACAGGGACCTCATTGTACGTCTGAGTTTCAGGCGTGGGTCGTTGAGGACCATGGCCAGGATGTAGCCCACCAGGAACGTCAGGAACACCGAGCCAAAGGCGAACAGCAGCGTCCAGCCAAAGGCGCTCATGAACTCTTGGCGGATCTGGACGTTGGTGAACAATCTGGTGTAGTTGGAGACCCCTACGTTCTGCAT
>WRIF01000349.1 GCA_009782865.1 Promicromonosporaceae bacterium | reverse complement strand
CCGCCTGGACTTCGGCCAGAACGCCTCGGGCAAGTTGGAACTGCGCGATGTTATCGCCCCGGCGGGGCACACCGTGACCCTGCACCACGCTGAGGTGCTGGAGGCCGATGGCACGCTCGGCACCCGCCCCCTGCGCAGTGCCGTGTCCATCGACTCCTACACCTTCGGCCCCGGCGGCGCGCCGGTCACCTGGACGCCCCGGATGACGCTGCACGGCTTCCGCTACGCCGAACTGGAGGGCTGGCCCGCCGACCTCGACCCGGCGCGCCACGTGCGCATGCTGGTGGTGCACTCGGCCATCGAGCGCAAGGGCCACTTCGACTCCTCGCACGCCCTGCTCAACCAGTTTCACGCCAACACGGTCTGGGGCATGCGGGGCAACTTTGTGGACCTGCCCACCGACTGCCCCCAGCGTGACGAGCGCCTGGGTTGGACCGGCGACATCGCCGTGTTCGCCCCGGCCGCCGCCTACCTGTATGACGTCGACGGGTTCCTGCGCAACTGGCTGCGGGACGTGCGTGCCGAGCAGGCGGCCGACGGCACCATGCGCAACTACCACCCCTTCGTCGACTGGGGCTTCCCGCCCATGCCTTCGGCCGGCTGGGGGGATGCCGCCGTACTGGTGCCCTGGGCCCTGTACCGGCACTCCGGCTCGCTCGACGTGCTCGCCGAGTCCGCCGACTCGATGTGTGCCTGGATCGATCAGGCCTACGGCTTCACAGGGGGCACCGGCCACTGGTCTCGTGGCTTCACGCTGGGAGACTGGCTCGACCCGCAGGCCCCGCCGGACCGGCCGACCCAGTCCCTGACCGACAAGTACCTGGTGGCCACCGCCTACCTGGCGAACTCGGCGCGCCTGGCGGCCGAGGCCCTCACCCTGCTAGGCGACCCGCGGGCGGAGCGGCATCGCGAGATCGCCAGCCGCTGCCGGGCCGCCTTCCGCGCCAACTACGTCACCCCGGCCGGTCGCCTCGTCTCCGACACCGTGGCCGCCTACAGCCTGGCGATCTGCTTCGACCTGCTGGATGAGCCCCAGCACACGGTGGCCGGGGCGCGCCTGGCCGAACTGGTCGAAGACCGCGACTTCACCGTGGCGGCCGGCTTCGCCGCCGCCCACCTGATCTGCGATGCCCTGGTCTCCGCCGGGTACGTCGACGCCGCCTACCACCTGCTGCTCCAGACCGAGTGCCCCTCCTGGCTCTACCAGGTGACGATGGGTGCCACCACGGTATGGGAGCGCTGGGACTCCATGCTGCCCGACGGTTCCATCAACCCCGGCGACATGACCAGCTTCAACCACTACGCCTACGGCACCGTGGTTGACTTCCTGCACCGGGTGGTTGCCGGCCTCGCCCCGGCCTCCCCGGGGTACGCCGAGATCGAGTTCGCGCCCCGGCCCGGGGGCGGACTCACCGCGGCCTCGGCCGCGCTCGACCTGCCGGGCGGGCGCGCGTCATCGTCATGGACGCGCGAGGGCGAGACCTTCTCGCTGACCGTTGTCGTGCCCGATGGCCACACTGCAGTGGTGCGCCTGCCCGACGGCTCCGCGCCGTCTGCGGTCGGTCCCGGCACCCACGACTTCACCTGCCCCTACCGTCCGGCCAGCGCCGACCCGGAACGCCCCCGCAAGCTTGACCTGTCAAAGCCCGCCGACCGGGCGGAGTACTTCCGCCGCCAGGCCGCCAGGTAACCCGCCGCCAGACAGCCCCCCGCCCTAGTTAAGGACCAGCCCCATGATTCGTCACCTTGCCACCACCGAGGCCAACCCCTGGGTGGAACAGCCCGCCCCCGCGTTCGGCGCCCCTCGGCGCATGCCCGCCTCGCTGATCAGCACCGCCGACCGACTCCAAGAGATCGAAGGCTTTGGGGCGACCTTCAACGAGCTCGGCTGGGACGCCCTGAACCTGCTCGATGCGGAGACCCGCGCGGCCGCTTTCGACGAGCTGTTTGCCCCCGGCGACGGGCTGGGCCTGACCCGCTGCCGCATGCCGCTCGGCGCCAACGACTTCTCGCGTGACTGGTACTCCTACGATGAGACCCCCGGCGACCACGACCTGGCCGACTTTTCCATAGCAAACGACCTCGACACGCTGGTGCCGTTCATCCGAGAGGCCAAGGCCCGCCAGCCGGAGCTGACCCTCTGGGCCTCCCCCTGGAGCCCCCCCACCTGGATGAAGAACAACGGCCACTACGCCTGCGCCAAGCCCCGCATCGACAACCGGGTAGACAACGGCATCCGCGACGACCAGGTGCGCGCGGAGAACACCGACACCTTCCTGGTCGACGACGAGCAGATGCTCGCCACCTACGCCCGCTACTTCGGGGCCTTCATCGACGCCTATCGGGCGCTGGGCATCGAGGTGGACACGGTCATGCCGCAGAACGAGTGGAACTCGGCCCAGCCCTTCCCCTCCTGTACGTGGACGCCCGAGGGCCTGGCCGCCTTCGTGCGCCACCTCGGCCCGCAGATGCAGGCGCGCGGGGTAGACGTGTTCCTCGGCACGCTGGAGCGCGCCGACTTCCGCCAGGTGGAGCGCGTGCTGGCCGACTCTCGGGCCGCCCGCTGGATTAAGGGCGTCGGGGCGCAGTGGGCGGGC
>WRIF01000348.1 GCA_009782865.1 Promicromonosporaceae bacterium | reverse complement strand
ACCTCGATGCCGGGGGTGTTGTGGAGGGTCTGCTCAAGCATGCCTCTCATCAGGGACTCGTCCTCGACGATCCCTACCCTGACATCACGCTCACTCACATGGCGAATAGTAAAATTACGGGCAGTGACGTGGCAAACACCCTTCGGATAGCGCACCAGAATTTGGCACGATTAGCCACAGCATAAGGTCAGACCATAGGCACGTCGCGGCGGCGGAAACCCACAAAGGTCGCCGCTGCGAGCGCCCCCGCCAGCAGGGAAAGCCAAACCAGGGGCCAGTAGTTGGTGGCGCCGGTTGCTAGGGGGTTTGGCACCCAATGCAGGGGGGAGAATCCGCGCAGCCAGCCAGGCAGGTTGAGCGCATCGCCCAGCATCCCCTCGACAAAGCCGAAGGCGACGAGGGCCCAGGCGGCGGTGATCAGGCGCGGCACCCAGGCGAACAGGGCGGCGGTCAGGAAGACGATGACGGCCATCGCCGGCAGGTACACCACCGCCGCTAACAGGTACTGTCCGATGCCCGGGTCGGTCACGCCCACGGAGGCGGCCCCCGCGAACATGCCGAGCGCGCCGAGCGCCACCAGGGCGGCGCTGGCGACCGTCGGGACGCCGAGATTGGCGGCCAGCCACCGGTGGCGGGACACCGGGGTGGCCAGCGTCAACTCCAGGCGGCCGCTGGACTCCTCGCCGCGGGCCCGCTGCACGGCGGAGATGCCATAGCCGACGGCCGCCAGCACGCCGAACAGGAACATGATGTGGGTAAAGGAGCCGACCATGTCGCTGGTGTCGAAGATGTCTCCGACGATGGGGTTGTTGGCCGCCATGTCGGAGACCATGGTGCCCATCTGGTCGATGTAGGTGCCCATGGCCAGGAAGGAGACGAACATGCCCACGCCCCACCAGGCGGTGGCGGTGCGCTGCTGGCGCCAGACGAGGGCGTGGGGGGAGCGCAGCGAGGCCTTGGCCGTGGCTCGGCCCAGCCGGCCCGGGAGCAGGCCGGCGCCGAAGTCTCGGCGGGCGCCGAGGGCCGCCGCCAGGGCCAGGCAGGCCAGGGCGAAGGCCAGGGGCAGCAGCAGGGGCCACCAGCGCAGTTCGACGTACAGGCGAGTCTGTTGGGCCCAGCCGAACGGGCTCGCCCAGGAAAGGGGTGAGCCGCCGACGGCCTGCATGTCTCCGGCCCCCCGGACAAACACCGAGGCGAGCACCACGGCAATCGACAGGCCCGAGGCGGTGCGGGCGTTGGCGCTCAACTGGGAAAACACCAGGGCGACGGCCCCGAAGCACAGGGCGGCCCCGAAGACGCCCAGCACGTAGGCCACGGAACTTGCGACGGGCAGCCCCCCGCCGATGAGGGCGAGGAAGCCGACGACGGCGATGGCCAGGTTGGCCACGACGACGGTGCCGACCGCCGCGAAGGTGGGGGCGTGCCTGCCGAGGGGCTGGGCGCGCAGCAGCTCGGAGCGGCTGGACTCCTCCTCGGCGCGGGTGTGCCGCACCACCTGCAGGATCGACATCAGGGCCACCGAGGCGGCGATCCACAGCAGCAGCTCGTTGGCCATGATCGGGCCGAGCGTGTAGTGGTTGAGGCCGTAGCCGGGGCCGCTCATCAACACCGAGGCGGGGGTGCGCATGATCGCGGCGCGCGCCTGTTGGGCCTCCGGGTCGGCGAACATGCGCCCGAGGGCCACCACGCAGAAGGCGTAGAGCGCCCCGATTGACGCCGTCCACACCAGGATGCGGGTCCGGTCTCGGCGCAGCATGAAGCGCCACAGGGTGCCCACCCCCGTCAGGGGTCCCTCGGCGTCGTGGGCCTGCCTGCGGCCGGCCCGGCTCGCCCCGCCGCCCGCCGGGTAGCGGTCAGGGGCGGCCTGGGCGTGCCCCAGGTCGCGGGTGCTGCTCATTGGGAGCCCCCGTAGTGGCGCAGGAACAGCTCTTCCAGGGAGGGCGGCTGCGCGGTGATGCCCTGGACGCCCCGCGAGCCGAGCAGGCTCAGTACCGCAGGCAGGTCGGAGTGATCGACGTCGAAGGCGACGTGCAGGCCGTCGGAGGAGGGGGTGTCGACCAGGTCGTGGACGCCGGGCAGGGCGGCCAGGTCGGCGGAGGTGCCGGAAGGCAGCAGGGCGGTGACCGCGGACCGGGTGAGATGCCTGAGTTCTTCGAGTGTGCCCGCCTCGACCGTGCGCCCGGCGCGGATGATGGTCCCGGCGGGGATGCGGCCTGCGCCTTGCGGGCCTTTTCCTTCATCTGCCATTCGATAAGGAGCCTGACGCCCGCCCGGAGAGAAATGAACACCACGATGAGTCCCATGATGATCACGGTGATCTCCTTGGGGATCTGCCGGGACTGCATCAGGGGCTGGGCGGACTTCAGCATGCCGAAAAGAAGCCCTGCCACCGCGATGCCCCAGGCCGTGCTGTTGCCTACCAGCGCGACGGCGATGCCGTCAAAACCGTAACCATCCTGCCCGGCAAGAACGCGGCCGTAGGTGAAGCTCCCCAGGGAAACGATGGCCCCGGCAAGACCGGCGAACGCGCCGGAAATGGCCATAGCGGTGGTAATGCTGATGTTCACGTTTATACCGCCGTAACGGGCCGCTTCCTTGC
>WRIF01000347.1 GCA_009782865.1 Promicromonosporaceae bacterium | reverse complement strand
CGACGGTGGCCGTGACTGTGACGCGCTCCAGGCGTTCCACGGTGGCCTCGGCGCCCTCCCGGCGCAGCAGCGCCAGGGCGCCCCCCTGGATCTCGATGGCCCGGTCCAGGGTGTCGGGATCGCCGATCACCACCCAGACGAAGGGCGAGGCGATCCCCTGCCCATCGAGGGTGATGGCGCCCCCGATGTCCACGAATGAGGACGAGGCCACCAGCCGCACCCCGGAGACCTCGATCACCTCCGCCCCGGCATTGCGCAGTTCTTGGGTGAGATGAAACAGGTGGGCGGAGCGCAGCACCTGGCCGGGGTCGGATAGGACGATCTCGATGCCCGGTCCGCTGGCCGGCAGGCGACCCGACAGGATGCCCTCGTGAGTGGCGCGGGCGCGGGCAATCTCTAGTGCCACATTCTCCAGGTCCACCCCCGAGGCAAGCTCGTCACGGTCGGTGCGCAGGCGATCAACCTCCCCTTGGAGCTGATCGGCGCGCACGGTGAGATCGTCGAGCAGCAGCACCAGATCGTCCTGCCTGAGGGTGGCCAGTTCGTCGGCCCCGGCGTGCCGGATCTGCGCCACCAGCGCGAAGCCGAGCAGGGCGCACAACGCCCCGGCGACAATCTGCCCCAGCGTGGCGCGCGGGCGCAGGCTGCCGATGAGCCTCGCCCGAGCCGACCTGGGCTGGGCGCCGGCGGAGCGGCGAGCGGCGCGGGTGTTGGCCACCTGTCAGGCCTTAAACACGTGGCGGCGAATGGCGGCGGCGTTGGAAAAGATGCGGATCCCCAGGACCACGACGACGGCGGTGGACAGTTGTGCCCCGACGCCCAGCTGGTCTCCCAGGAAGACGATGAACCCGGCCACCAGCACGTTTGAGAGGAAGGAGACGAGGAATACTCGGTCATCGAACAGGTCGTCGAGCATGGCCCTCACGCCCCCAAACAGGGCGTCCAGGGCGGCCACGACGGCGATGGGCAGGTAGGGCTGTAGGGCCACCGGGACCGTTGGCTGCAGCAACAGGCCCGCCACCACTCCGATGACGAGGCCGAGCAGGACGATCATGGCGCCCAGCCTAGCGAAGATTCGGGCTGGACCTCGGCATATTGCAGGGACCTGGCCCCGGCCCCGGGCAGTTCGAGGCGCGATTGGGCCACGGTGGAGGAGCGAATCCCCCACGAGACCCCCAGTTCGTGCAGGAAGTCGGGCAGGTCCGAGGCGGCGATCTGCGCCTGCATGCGTTCGGCGTCGCCGATGGCGCGCACCACATAGGCCGGGCCGGGCAGCGGAACGAGGTTGACGAGCACGGTGGTTCCCACGTTGCGGATCGATGAGGTGGGGGTGAGTCGTTGTTCGTCAATGGCGATGGCCTCGGCCCCGGCGGCCCAGAGGATTGTGACGACTCGGCGTAGGTCTTCGTCGCGGACCAACGAGTTGGGGTCGGCCTCCCCCGTCATGGTGCCGGTGGCATTGGACAGGGAGATGACGAGGCCGGGTCCGACCACCGCCTCGGAGCCGTTGTGGACGGCGTCGAGACGAATCTGCTCTAGCAGTTCGGGCTGGTGGGCGTCGAGCGCATGCCGTTGCAGCTCGTCGATCTCTGCCGTCAACTCCTCGGCCGCCAGGCCGTTGTCGGTCAGCTGCTCGGTGAGGTAGGAGATCTGCCTTTCAAGGGCCGCGCGCGCCTGACCCGCCCCCGGCTGCGGTACACGCAGCTGCACGGTGGCCACGGTGGTGATCAGGCCCACCGCCAGCGACAAGAGGCCCACGATCACCCCCATGGTCGGGCGCCGCTTCGCCCCCCTGCCCTGCAGGGCCTGCGCCTCCCGTCGGGCGGCAGCCGCCGCGTAGGAGGGGTCGAGCGGGTTCTCCATGACCTCGGTGAGCAGGGTCATGGAGGCATCAAGGCGCTGCTGGGGGGCCGACTGCTTGGAGGCCACAGGTCAGGCGCCCTCCCCCGCCAAGGCGGCGGCCGGCTCTCGGTCCAGTCGCAGGATTCGCCTGGCCTGCTGCACATAGGTGGCGGCGGCAAGCCAGTACAGGCCCACCCCCCACCAGGAGAAGGCCCAGCCCGTGATGTGGGATATCTCTCCCAGGGGCCCGTCGATGGTCGATAGGAGGAGCAGGGGGAAGGCATACAGCAGGCACAGGGTGCCCGCCTTGCCCACAAAGTTCACCTCAAGCGGGCCGTAGCCGCGCCTGGCTAGCGCCAGCAGCCATCCGGCCATGAACGCCTCGCGCCCCAACAGCACGGCCACCAGCCACCACGGGACCACCTCGCGCCAGGCCAGTCCCAGCAGGGTGACCAGGATGAACAGCCGGTCGGCGGCCGGGTCAAGCACCTGTCCCAGGCGGGAGGTCTGGTTGAGGCGGCGCGCCAGGAAGCCATCGAGCCAGTCGGTAATGCCGGAGACCATCAGCACGCCCACCGCCACCCAGTCGGCTCCGGCGGTCTGCTGGAAGATCAGGTAGCCGAACACCGGCACCAACGCCAACCGCAGCATCGAAATCAGGTTGGGAATGGTCCAAACCGAGTCGCTGATGACGCTAACCGCCTCATCTCGCCGAGTTTCCAAAGCGTTCTCCTCATTGCCTCGCATTACCAGACGGTA
>WRIF01000346.1 GCA_009782865.1 Promicromonosporaceae bacterium | reverse complement strand
CCGCACTGCCTTGCAGCGCGGCTCCGCTTCCGGTTTGACCATCGCTTCCGGAAGGCCCACACGCGAAACCGAGCCCACGGCCGCATGCGAGGCTAGAGCAGGTCTTCCCAGCCGCGTTCGAGGTCGGCCCACCATTCGGAGGTCTGCGGCAGGGCCCGGGGCGCCTCATCCTCCCCGGTGGGCGCCACCTCGGGCAGGGGGGAGTCATCCCACAGCGAGGGGGGGCGTGAATCGAGTTCAAAGGCCTGGGCGACGTCCCACACCTGGGCGTTGCTCGGCCGGAACTCGGGGTCCTCGGCCGCCGGCCGTCGCGGCGGGATCGACCGGGCGGCATCGTCAATTTCGATGTCCCAGGTCTCGGGGCGCCAGGCCAGGGGATCGTCGGCCGGGAAGTCGACAAACATGGCCGCCGAATGGTCCGAGGGTGACGACGAGAAGGCAGCATCAAAGTGCGGCTGCTCCACGGGTCACCTCCTCGACTTATCGACGCCAGGTTGCGCGTCGTTGATGGAGGAAACCCTATTGCGGCTGCGTCCACGGCGTGGGTAATCGCCGCCACGTACCCGGGAACTGGCGCAAATGGCGCGCTCAGCGGGTCTTTTCGGCCAGAAGTTGCGCCAAAGCCTGCCCGCGCACCCCGGCGAGCTGTTCGGCCTGGGTGCGGCAGGAAAAGCCGTCCGCCAGGTAGATCGTGTCGGCGGAGGCCGCGCGCAGGGCCGGGAGCAGCGCCTGCTCGGCCACCGCGACGGACATGTCGTAGTGGCCCCGCTGCATGCCGAAGTTGCCGGCCAGGCCGCAACATCCGGCCAGGACCTGCAGGCTGGCCCCGGCCGCCTCCAGCAGCGCGACATCGCGCTCAAACCCCATCACCGAGTGATGGTGGCAGTGCGGCTGCACCACCGCCGTCACCCCCGTCAGGTCGGGCATCTGCCACACCTGCGGGTCTGGGGCGGTGCTGGGGTCGGTGAGGAGTTCGGCCAGGGTAACGGTGGCCGCCCCGATGGCGTGGGCGCGCGGGTCGTCCGGGAACAGGTGACCGAGGTCGGAGCGCAGCACCCCCGTGCACGACGGCTCCAGGCCCATGATCGGGATTCCGGCGGTGGCGTACGGGGCCAGCACCCCCATCAGGTGCGACAGTTGCCGCTTGGCGCCGTCGAGCTGGCCGGTGGAGATCCAGGTGAGGCCGCAGCAGGCGGCGGCCTCGGGCACGATGACGTCGTATCCGGCCCGACGCAGCAGTTCGACCGCCGCCTGGGGGACGGCCGGGTCGATCCCGTCGCTGAACGAGTCGACCCACAGCACCACCGGGCGGCGCAAGCCGGCCGCGGGTCCGTCGCCGGGCGGCAGACCCTGCCCTACGGCGCCCTCACGCTTCCACCAGTGGCGGAAGCCCACGGGGGCAAAGGCCGCCAGCTTGCGGCGGGCGTCCAGGCCACCGACGGCCAAGACCAGCCGGGCGAGGGGGCGGATGCGCAGGGCGGCATTCACGGCGGGGATCACGAGGCGCAGGCGGGCCAGGAGCCGGGTCCAGCGGGGCAGCCAGCCAAGCACATAGTGATCCCGCGGCCGCAGGCGGTTCCGGTAGGTGCGGTGCAGCACCTCCGACTTGAAGGCAGCGATGTCCACCCCGGCCGGACAGTCGGCCGAACAAGCCTTGCAGGAGAGGCACAGGTCGAGGGACTCGCGCACCTCCTTAGCGGTCAGGCCGGAGATCAGGCGCCCATTGGTCGCCTCCTGCAACACGCGGGCCCGGCCGCGGGTGACGTGACGCTCGTCCTTGGAGGCCTGATACGACGGACACATGAAACCGCCGGTCGCCTGGGTGTCGGCCCGGCACTTGCCGACGCCCACACAGCGGTGGATGGCCCGCGTGAGGTCCTTACCGTCGCGGTCAAACTGGAAGCCGCCGCCGGCCTTCACGGGGCGGGCCTGGGGGCGGCGCAGGTCGGCGTCGACGAGGAGCGTGCGTTCGCCGGAGGCGCCCATGGCGCGGGCGAGGCGGAGGAGGGGGCTTTGGCGCATGGCGACGGCCTTGACGGGACAGAGTTCGTGGCAACAGCAACAGCCGATGCACTTGGATGGCACGGCAAGGCGCGGCACCCCTTCAGCCTTCCCGCCTTCGACCTTCAACCTTAGTATGTCCATGGGGCACGCCTTGGCGCAACGGCCGCAGCGGACACAGCGGGCGTTGTCGAAGGCAGGGCGTATCCACAGGAGCGGGGAGATCAGCCGTGCCGCCCATTGCGGGATGAGGCGGGTCTTGAGGGTGGAGGGGAGCTTGAAGCGCAGCGGTTGCAACGCCTTCCATTCTGGCGGCAACTCCGTCACCAACGACGCATACGCCGAATCGTCCAGAAGCGGACGGAGGTAAGGTACGCTCTTGCGGGGAATCCGCAGAAGGTCACACAGGCGCATATCGAGGGCGAAGGGGTCTTCGCTTGCCGCCAGAATCCCCAGCGCGACGGGGGTTCCCGAGGAAGGGCCGTCGCCTTCCATGGCGACAATGCCGTCGGCGATGGTGAGCATGGGCTTTACTTCGTCGGCGATGGCTTTCACGAGCCGCCCGAAATCCCTTGGGCGCGGCACCTTCTTGTGAAGCGCACCCTTCTGGTAGCCCGGGACAAGCCCG
>WRIF01000345.1 GCA_009782865.1 Promicromonosporaceae bacterium | reverse complement strand
CTGGGCACCGACACCGGCAGGCCGAGAAAGTCCAGGGTGGACTCCGGCCTCGACACCCAGGTCCAAAGGGGCCGGGTGAAGGCGGAGTAGTTCATGTTGGACATCCAGCCGTCACCCTGCAGGTCTCCCGCGGCGTCGTGGAAGTGCTCGGAGACGGTCAGTCCCTCGGGAACCTGCGCGCGGACGGTGGCGGTCACCCGGCGGGCCACCTGCCTGGCGAAGTCGTCCCTGCCGTGCCTTCCGGTCAGGTTGGCGACGTCGATGCGCCAGCCGTCCAGGCGGTACGGGGCCTGCAGCCAGCGCCCGACCACCGACTCGGGCCCGTCGACCATCCTGGCCCAGAGTTCGCCTGCTCCCCAGTTGAGCTTCGGAAGGGTATCGACCCCCAGCCAGGTGGCGTAGTCGAGCCGCCCATAGTCGCCCCAGTAGTAGAAGTCGCGTTCCGGGGCCCCCGCGTCTGCCTGGGCGGCCCGGAACCATTCGTGGCTGGACCCGGTGTGGTTAGTGGTGAGGTCTCCCATGACCCGCAGGCCCCGGGCGTGGGCGGCCGCCGTCAGGGCCGCCAGCGCCTCATTGCCGCCGAGCAACGGGTCAACTTCTGTGAAGGTGGCCCCGTCGTAGCGATGGTTTGACTCCGCCGGGAAGAACGGGGTGAGGTAGAGCAGGTTCACCCCGAGGCGCTCAAGATGATCGAGGTGCTCTGCAATTCCTGCAAGATCTCCGCCGTAGAACTGGAAGGGGGTTCGGGGTGATGCCCCGTCGGGCGCCTGGTCCCAAGGGGTCGGCAGCGCCCAGGACGGCAGTGGCCGGGTGGCGGCCGCGGCGGAGCGCGCGAACCGATCCGGGAATACCTGGTAACCCACGGCCTCGGCAGCCCAGGGCGGCGAGCCCGCGAAGGTGGTGATCCGGAAGTCGGCGGCGTCAGTGACCTCGCGAGCGTGTATGCCGGTCCCGGTGACCCACCGGTAGCCGTCGCTTTCGTCGAGCAGCCAGCGGTAGGAGGTGATCTCGTTGACGAGCGGGAGCTCTGCGACGTACCAGCGCTCGTGTCGCAGATCGTGCTCGAGGCGGGCCCGCAGCCAGGCGGGCTCCGCGTCGTGCAGCGCCCGCACCCAGACCGCTCGCTCCTGCCGCCCGGCCGGAACGCGCAGGCGAATCGGCACCGTGTCGCCAACGTCAAACCTGGCCGCGGGAACGTAGAGGGCAGAGCCATCGTGGTGTGGCAGGAGGGGCACGGCGGGCGGCCTTTCGTCGACACGGCTTGCAAAACTTGCAGCCAGGATTGCATGATTGGTGCCAGGAGCGAAACCTCGTCGCCCCTGACCCCAACACCTCAAGGGAGAGAACCGTGCGAACCAGACCCCGCCGCCTTGGCGGACTAATTGCCCTCACCACCGCCGCCGCATTGCTCGCGGCCTGCGGCAACGATGAAACGGCGGGCGGCGACGCCGATGAACCCGCGCCCACCGCCGAGGCAGAGCCGGACGACCCCGTCGACGACGAGGAAGAACCCGCAGACGAAGAGGTAGCACCCGTTCGCGCCGACGCCGACCTGGTGATTTGGGCCGACCCGGTCAAGGCGGCCGCCCTGCAAGGGCCGGCCGACGCCTGGGGGGCGGCCAATGACATCTCCGTCGCGGTACAGCCCGTGGCCGGCTCGCTGCGGGATCTGTTCATCACCGCCGACCAGGCCGGCAACGGCCCCGACGTGCTGCTCGGCGCCCACGACTGGCTGGGCGCACTCGTCCAGAACTCCTCCATCGTGCCCGTCCCGATCCCCGACACCTCAGACTTCACCGCCACCGCCCTGGACGCCGTAACCTTCGATGGCCAGACCTTTGGAATCCCCTACTCGGTAGAGACGCTCGGCCTGTTCGCCAACAACCAGCTCACCGCCAACCCGCACCCGGCCACCATCGAAGAAATGGTCGAGGCCGCCGCCGCCGGCGGGGCGGAACACCCCCTCTGCCTGCAGCTGGGGCTCGCCGGAGACGCCTACCACATGCAGCCGCTGTTCACCTCGGGCGGCGGGTACATCTTCGGACGAAACGACGACGGCTCCCTGAACGCCCAGGACATTGGCGTCGACTCCGACGGCGCCATCGTGGCCGCCACCAGGATCGGTGAGTTGGGGGCTGCCGGCGTGCTGCGCACCTCGATCGACTGGACCAACTCGATCTCGCTGTTCGCCGAGGGCCAGTGTGCCTACCTGATCTCTGGCCCGTGGGCCATCACCCCGATCATCGAGGGTGGCATCGACTACACCATCTCCGAGATTCCCGGATTTGCCGGCCTCGGTGAGGCCCGCTCGTTTGCCACGGTGAACAACTTCTTTGTCGCGGCTGGAGGCGCAAACATGGCCTTTGCCCAACAGTTTGTCGCAGACGTGGCCGGCTCCCCGGACGTGGTGCTCGGTATGTTTACCACCAACCAGTCCCCTCCCGCGCAGATCACGCTGCAGAACCAGGTAGCGGCCGACTTCCCTGACATGGCGAAGTTTGGCGAACTGGCTGGCCGGGCCGACCCGATGCCCGCCATCCCCGAGATGGGTGCCGTCGGGGGCCCGCTCGGGCAGTAATACGCGGCCGTCGTAGGGGGGGCCGCCCCCGCCGATACCTTCCGGGCCGCCGCC
>WRIF01000344.1 GCA_009782865.1 Promicromonosporaceae bacterium | reverse complement strand
TTGCCTTCCTCGGCTCCACCGGCTGCCAGGACCTGATCGGTGAGTCTGGCGTGGTCTTCCCCGCCATCTCCTCCTCCTCCGAGCTGGCCATGGAGGCCCGTGCCTCCCGCGGCCACGACTCGTTCGTGTTCCAGGAGATGGCCGACGCCGGCGAGGTCTACATGATTCCTCGCTTCCGTCGCGCCGGTGAGGTCAACCAGATCATGCAGGACGCCTTCCAGGCCATCGCCACCGGCGCCGACGTGCGCAGCACCATTGAGCGTGCCGCGAACGAGGCCCAGGAGATGGAAAACAACTAGTCGCCACCCGGCGCCTAGCTCGATCGGTCGGGAGGGGTTGACAGTGCGTCACTCCTCCCGGCCGATCGGCCTTTTCCCCCCGCTGCACAACACAGACAAGGATGCCTCGTGACCAGATACGTGATGGGCGTGGATGTGGGCGGCACCAAGATCCTCATCGGGATGGCCTCCGCCGACGGAGAGGTTCTCCGCGAGCGCCGCTACCCCACGGATACCAGCAGCAATGAGGCCATCCTGCGGAGCGTCTACGCTGCGGTTGACGACTTCTGGATGACGCTTACCCCCGCCGATCCTCGCCCCGCAGCCATCGGCCTTGGCCTGGTTGGGGGAGTCGACCACCGGGCCGGGGTTTGGAAGAGCGCGGTCAACATCCCCATCAAGAACCCCGAACCTGTCGCCCACAACCTGCAGCAGCGATACGGCGTGCCGGTTGCCCTCGACAACGACGTCCACTGCTCCACCTTGGCCGAGTCCCGCCTGGGAGCCGGGAGGGGAGTCTCAGACTTTGTGCTCATCAGCATCGGCACCGGGGTGTCGGTGGGCATCGTCGCTAACGGCTCCCTGGTCCACGGCGCCGGGAACTACGCCGGCGAGGCCGGACACATGGTGGTCAGCGACGACCCTACCGTCTGCAAGTGCGGCCGCATCGGCTGCGTTGAACCCCTGCTCTCCGGCGGCGGGATCATCACCGCCACCCGGGCCCTGCTGCCGACCCACCCCGAGTCCAGCCTGCACCGGTGGGGGACGGGCCTCCACGCCGGACACGTCTACGCGGCCGCCGCCGAGGGCGACCCGCTGGCGGTCTTCATCGCCGACCGGGCCGTGGACTGCATCAAGAAGATGACCGTGAATGTGGTCAACCTCCTCAACCCGGAGCTGGTGGTGTTCTCCGGGGGAGCCCTCCCACTGGCCCGCCTGACCTCCGAGGTAATCCCGCACCTGCGGACCACCATCTTGCCCATCACCTCGGCCTCGCTGCGGGACGTGGTGCTCGCCGCGGTGCACCCCGAAAAGGCCGGGCTGGTCGGGGCCTGCTGCCTGGCCTTCGACCTGCTCGACCAACCCGCCTAACCCCCACGCCCCATCACAAGGAGATCCCCATGCGACGCAAGATAGTGCTCATCGGCGCCGGCAGTGCCGTCTTCACCCAAGGACTGGTGATGGACCTCATCACCAGGAAGTGGGACGACGACTGGGACCTCTGGCTGGTGGACATCGAGCCGACCGTGCTGGCGGCGGTGACCAGGCTGTGCACCAAGATGCTCGGCGACAAGGGCGTCACCAGCGTCCGCATCTTCTCCACCCCTGAGCGCCGCGAGGCCCTGCCCGGCGCCGACTTCGTGGTCACCACCATCGGCGTTGGCGGGCGCCGGGCCTGGGAGCAGGACGTCTTCATCCCCCGCAAGTACGGCATCTATCAGCCCGTTGGGGACACCGTGGGCCCGGGCGGCATCTCCCGGTCGCTGCGCATGATTCCGGCGATGATCGACATCGCCCGCGACGTGGCCGAGCTGTGCCCGGGGGCGTACCTCTTCAACTACTCCAACCCCCAGACCACCATTTGCACCGCCGTGCCCCTGGTGACCGGGGTGCCCCTGATCGGCCTGTGCCACGGGGTGAAGAACGGGCTGCGGCGGATGGCCCGGCTCGCCCACCTCGCCGAGGACCAGGTCACCGGCCGGGCGGTGGGGGTCAACCACTTTGTGGTCGTCTACCAGTACTACCTCGATGGCAAGGACGCCTTCCCGGCCGTGCGGGAGGCCATCGAGCAGATCGAGGCCGGCACCTACGTGGGCGAACACGAGTCCGGTCCGATCTCTCGGCAATTCTTCCGCCTCTACGGGGGCTACCCGGTCTCAGACGATCGCCACTATGCGGAGTTCACGCAAGCCTACTTCGGTGAGGGCGCCTACTTCGGCAAGACCCTGGGCGTCGACGCCTACTCCCTGGAGGAGACCATCGAGCATGGTGATCAGGTCTACGCCGACACCTTCGCGCTGGGCAACTCGCCCGACCCCCTGCCCGACTCCTTCTACCGTCGCTTCGGCGGCGAGCACGAGGAACTCATCGCCATCATCGACTCGATCCTGCACGACCGCAACCGCCTGTATCACGTCAACATCCCCAATAACGGGGCGGTGGACTGCCTGCCCACCGGCGCGGTGATCGAGATGCCCGCCATCGCCGGAGCCAGTGGCTTCACCACGATGCGGCTAGACGACTTCCCGGCGAAGTTCGGAGGGCTGCTGGCCAAGCACCTGAGCATCGCTGACCTGACGGTCGAGGCGGCGCTGCACGGCAACCTCGAGGCCTTCGAGGAGGCCGTGTTCCAGGGCGGCTATCTCAATGACCGGAGCGTGATCGCGGAGA
>WRIF01000343.1 GCA_009782865.1 Promicromonosporaceae bacterium | reverse complement strand
CCCTCGGGCTGATCGTCACCGGCGGCGTGCTCGCCAAGCGGAACTACGCGCGAGACTGATCCTCGCCGCGTAAACGAAGGGGGGTCGCCGTCCGCGGTGGCCCCCCTTTGCCGTCGCTCCGTCCGGCCCCGTCCGGCGCCGTTCGGCCCCCGGCCGAAGTCTCCGTGAGCGCTATCGCGCGGAAGGCTCCCAGAGCAAGGTCAGTAGCGGTCCCTTGGTTTGGCGGATCGACCCCAATCGGGTAAAGTGAACCGCTGTTGTGTGAGGTTCCGACCGCCCTCGTTCGGTGGCGCGCCCACTCGCATCACTCCGACGTCTGGCCCGGCGGTCAAGCATGGAACGTCCCGCACACAACACCTGTCATCCGCGGGCCGCTTCAACCCGCAGACAACTGCTAAATGTAAAGGTTACGAACCGTGCGTACGTACACCCCCAAGGCTGGCGAGACCCAGCGCGACTGGTACGTCATCGACGCTACCGACGTCGTCCTTGGCCGCCTGGCCACCCACGTTGCCACGCTGCTGCGCGGCAAGCACAAGCCCACCTTCGCCCCGCACGTCGACGGCGGTGACTTTGTCATCGTCATCAACGCCGACAAGATTGCCCTCTCCGGCAACAAGCGCGAGACCAAGCTGGCCTACCGCCACTCGGGATACCCCGGAGGGCTGCGCAGCGTCAAGTATGGCGAACTGCTCGAGAAGAACCCCGAGCGGGCCATCGAGAAGGCCGTTCGCGGCATGGTGCCGAAGAACTCCCTCGGCCGGCAGCAGATGACCAAGCTGCGCGTCTACCGTGGTGCCGAGCACCCGCACGCCGCCCAGCAGCCCAAGACCTTCGAGATCACTCAGGTTTCGCAGCAGGCCTGAGCCACTGCGTCAGAAAAGGAACATCACAGTGGCAGACACCCAAGTCGAGACCATCGACACCGAGCTGGACGAGACCGTCCCCGGCTCCTACACGACTGAGACCGAGGCGCCCGTCGCCAACCGCGGCCAGTCCCTCACCGCCCCCGGCGCCGGCCTCGGCCGCCGCAAGGAGGCCATCGCCCGCGTGCGCCTGGTGCCCGGCACCGGCCAGTGGAAGATCAACGGCCGCACCCTGGAGGACTACTTCCCCAACAAGGTGCACCAGCAGCTGGTTAACTCCCCGCTCGTCCTGGTGGAGGTGGAGGGTCGCTTTGACGTGATCGCCCGCATCGCCGGCGGCGGCCCCACCGGCCAGGCAGGCGCCCTGCGCCTCGGCATCGCGCGCGCCCTCAACGAGATCGACCGCGAGGCCAACCGCCCGGCCCTGAAGTCCGCCGGCTTCCTCACCCGCGACCCTCGCGCCGTCGAGCGCAAGAAGGCCGGTCTGAAGAAGGCCCGCAAGGCGCCTCAATATTCGAAGCGTTAAGCCTCGGCTTTACGTGCACGACGTGGCCCCGCCACTGGACTCGCTCCGGTTGGCGGGGCCTTCGTCATCTCCCACCCCAACACCGACGGGGGTTTGGTCCAGAAACTGCCCCGGACCGGGCCAGGCCTCGGCGTACTAGGCTAACGGCAGTAGATCAGGAACCCAGGAGGAACCAATGGCACGACTCTTCGGCACCGACGGGGTGCGCGGGCTGGCAAACCGCGACATCACCGCCGACCTCGCCCTCAACCTGGCCAGCGCCGCCGCCCACGAGCTCGGCTCGGCCTCCCGCCGCCCCGCCGGGCGCCGCCCGCGCGCCGTCGTGGGCCGCGACCCCCGCGCCTCCGGCGAGTTCCTCTCCGCCGCCACCATCGCCGGCCTCTCCTCGGCCGGCGTGGACGTGATCGACCTGGGCGTCCTGCCCACCCCGGCCCTAAGCTTCCTGGTCTCCGAACTGGGCACCGACCTGGGCGTGATGATCTCCGCCTCCCACAACGCCATGCCCGACAACGGCATCAAGTTCTTCCAGCAGGGCGGCCGCAAGCTCGACGACGCCATCGAGGACGCCATCGAGGCCCACCTCGCCACGGCGTGGGAGCGGCCGACCGGCGCCGCCGTCGGGCGCCTGCGCGTGGACAATGGCGCCGCCATCGACCGGTACGTCAACCACCTGACCTCCTCCATCGGCACCACCGTCGACCATCGC
This sequence comes from Promicromonosporaceae bacterium, assembly GCA_009782865.1. Lineage (GTDB taxonomy): Bacteria > Actinomycetota > Actinomycetes > Actinomycetales > Cellulomonadaceae > Xylanimonas. The sequence goes on along the minus strand of WRIF01000343.1, from coordinate 572 downwards.
CCCCTGTCCGGGCTGCGCATCGTGGTAGACGCCGCCAACGGCGCCGCCTCGGCCGTGGGGCCGCGCGCCCTGCGCCGGGCGGGCGTGGACGTCGTCGTAATGAACGCCTCCCCGGACGGCTACAACATCAACGAGCGCGCCGGCTCCACCCACCCCGAGCAGCTGCAGGCCGTGGTCAAGGCCGCCGAGGCCGACTTTGGGGTCGCGTTCGACGGCGACGCCGACCGCTGCCTGGCCGTCGACCACACCGGCACCCTGGTGGACGGCGATCAGATCCTCGGAATCCTGGCCAAGTCGATGAAGGCCGAGGGTCGCCTGCCCCAGGACACCCTGGTGGTGACCGTCATGTCGAACCTGGGCCTGCTGCTGGCGATGAAGGCCGAGGGCATCGACGTCATCCAGACCGCCGTGGGCGACCGCTACGTGCTCGAGGAGATGCGCGCCGGAGGTTACGGCCTGGGGGGCGAGCAGTCGGGCCACATCATCATGGCCGAGCACGCCACCACCGGAGACGGCGTGTTGACCGCCCTGCACCTGGCCGCCGAGGTCAAGCGCTCCGGGAAGACCCTGGG
>WRIF01000342.1 GCA_009782865.1 Promicromonosporaceae bacterium | reverse complement strand
TGTCGGTGGTGGCCCCGTGAGCGTCCTGACCCTGTTCGATGGCATCCGCCAGACACGCCCGGATGGCTCCGAGTTCTGGTCGGCCCGCGCCGAGCCGTTAGCCCGCCCCACCACTTCCCCCCTCCCGCTCTGACGCCTCTGGCAATACGGAGCAGGGAGGGGGCTTTTGGCGTCTCAATCGTGCGTGGCTAACTTGGCGGCCCCTGCCCGCAAATGGCTAACCGCGTGGCTAACAGCCCTCAAGTGCGGGCGGCGCGCTTGAATCGAGTGCGCAGGTCAAACAGTGAGCCGCCTATCGGATTCGAACCGATGACCCTCGCTTTACAAGAGCGACGCTCTGGCCAACTGAGCTAAGGCGGCGATGGCGGCCGGGGCCGCCGGGAGTTCAGGCTACCGGAAGGGCTCCGGCATCTGGACATGAATCAGGAAGTGGCCTCAGCGATGGCGTTGGGCAGGGCCGTGGCGCTGTTCGGCCAGTCGCCCCACCAGCGGACGCCGTCGATGGCGATGGTCGGGGTGCCGCGCTGCCCGTTGGCGGGGTTTTCGAAGCCCTCGATGGTGACGAAGTGCTGCGCCGAGCTGGCGGCCCACTGCCCAAAGCGGTAGAAGCTCTCGCCGGTGCGGATTCCTTCGGCCACGTCGGCCGGGACTCCCACTCCCTCAGCGATGGCGGCCAGGCCAGCGTTGTCGTTTCGGGGGGTCTGTCCGCCAATTACGTTCTCGAACAGGGCCACGTGGTAGGCGAAGAAGTGCTCCGGGGCGTTGTCGGCCACCCAGGCGGCGGCGGCGGCGAGCCGAGCGGAGTCGGCCCCCAACATGCCCATCGGGTAGAGCACCACGTTGGCGGTGCCGTGGTCCATGAAGTTCACGAGGTTCTCGAGCTGTGAGGCCTCGAACTGGTAGCAGGCCGGGCACAGGTAGTCGAGGTAGACGCCGAGTTCGGGCACGCCGGCCACCGGCACGGCTGCGGCGGTTCCGCCGGGGCCAACCAGGATGCCGCCGTCGGCGCGCGCGGAGGTGGGCACGTCGGCAACGTCGGCCAGCCGGATGGAGGCGTCGAGGCTGGGCGCCGCGAAGTTGCCGGCGTTCTGCCGGGCGTTGTTGGCAATCAGGAAGACGATGACGCCGGCGAGGGCCAGCACCACCACCCCCAGCACTGACCAGATCACGGTCTTTTGACGCTTCTCCGCGGCGGCCTGCTTGGCCCTGATGGCCTCGGACTTGGCGCGGGCGGCCTCGCGGCGTTCGGCCTTGGTCAACTTCTGTTCTGCCACGATCAGTCCTTTGCATTACGGCGGCAATTTCCGCGGTCGAGCCTAGTGGGTCGCCGGAAGTCGCTGGCGCGCATCATGGCATGGCTGTCACCAGATGCGCCGCGCTGTCCGAAAATGAGCGCCTCTTCAGCGTCCGTCGTCGCGTCCTCCCGGCGGGCGACGCCGGGTGGGCGATCAGTTTCCGGCCGGGGCGGAGGCGGCGACGTCGCGTCCCAGGGCCTCGGTGTCGGTGGTCCAACCGCCAAACCAGCGTTGCCCGTTGATCACGATGGTGGGGGTGCCGCGCCCGCCATCGGGCCCGGCCAGGCCGGGGGCGGTGAAGAACGCCAGCGAGGACGCCTCGACCCAGGGCGAGAACGCCGCGGCGGCCTCTCCGGATTCGATGCCGGCGGCCACGTCGGCGGGGACTCCCACGGCCAGCGCGATCTCGGCCAGGGTGTCGTTGGAGGCCACCCGGCGGCTTTCCTCGGCAAAGATGTAGTCGTAGATAGCCTCGTGGAAGGCGAAGAAGTGTTCGGGCGCCAGGTCGATCACCCAGGCGGTGGCGGCGGACATGCGCACCGTCTCGTCCCCTCCCACCCCGGCCACCAGGTAGAAGATCAGGTTGGCCTCGCCGCCGTCGTAGTACGAGGCGAGCGTCTCGGCGTGCAGAAACTCAAACTGGTAGCAGAAGGGGCACAGGTAGTCGGCAAACACCTCCACCGTGGGGACGGCGGGGTTGATGGCGCCACCCGCCACGCCGCCGGGTCCTACTAGGATGCCGCCGCCGGGCAGGGTGTGGCGCGGTGCCTGCACCCCGGCGAAAGGATCGGCGGCGGGGGGTTCGGTGGTGGCCTCCGGCTCCGCGGCGACCTCGGGTTCGGGGGTCGGTTCGGGTGCGGGGGCGGTGGTCGCCTCGGGCTCGGGTGCGGCGGGCGCCACTGCGGCCGAGTCGCCGCAGATTCCGCGCACTACGGCACACACCACCACCCCGATCAGCACCCCCACCAGCGCGGTGAGGATCAGCAGGATGAGGTTGCGGTTGCGCAGTTGCTTGACCACGGCCGCATTGCCGTCTGGGTGGTTGGCAGGCTGGTTCATTGTTCATCCTGTTCTGGCTCGTCCTGGGGTGTGGGCGAGTCGGGTTCAATCAGGTTGGGCAGCGGGGCCCAGTGGATGTCGTAGGTGTCGTCCAGGAGCACGGGCCGAGCCAGCACCGAGCCTCCGATCAGGCTAAGCGCAATCACCACGGCAGCGCCGATGGACGAGGGGGCCACCGTGCGCAGCACCAGGCGAGCACCGATTCTACTGGTCTTGGCGCCGGGCCCAAACCAGGCCATCAGGGCCAGGCCGGCGAAGGCCACCGCCAGGATCGACGAGTAGGCGAGCGGGCGCGCCTGCGCCTCCTCGACCGCGGTGGCCGCCT
>WRIF01000341.1 GCA_009782865.1 Promicromonosporaceae bacterium | reverse complement strand
GTCGTTGAGGGGGCGCCGGGCGGGGTCTGGGGCACGCGGCGGGGGGGGGGGGGGGGGGGGGGGGGGGCTGCGGGGCGGGCGGCCCGGGGGGGCGGGGCGCGGGGGCGCGGGAGGGGTTAGCCCATGAGGCGGGCGCCGCCGCAGGGGGAGGGGGTGGTCCACCCCTTGGCGACCAGCCCCTCCTCGGTCCAGCGGTGGGCGAGGTCCCGGGCGTGGGCGGCCGAGGAGGCCAGTGCCGCAATCGTCGGGCCAGAACCCGACACGATGGCCCCCAGCGCCCCGCCATCTTCCAAGGCCGCCGCGATGACGTCGGCCAGTTCCGGGCGCAACGCCAGCGCCGCTGGCTGTAGATCGTTGTGCAGGCTGGCGCCAAGCGCGGCGGCATCACCGGCACGCAGGGCGGCCAACAGGTCCGACTCGGTGTCGATGGTCGGCTGCGGCCTGCCCCCAGGGTGCAGCCGGTCAAACTCCCGGAACACCGCCGGGGTAGACAGCCCGTGATCCGAGGCTCCGAAGGCCCAGTGATACTCCCCCTTGGCCATGACCGGGGAGAGCAGGTGACCGCGCCCGGTGCCGACGGCCGTGCCGCCGAGCAGGCAGAAGGGCACATCCGAGCCGAGCTCGGCGGCCAGCTCCAGGAGTTCGGTGCGGGGCAGGCCGAGGCCCCACAGGGCGTCGCAGGCGAGGAGGGCGGCGGCGGCATCGGCCGAACCCCCGGCCATGCCCCCGGCCACCGGCACGCCCTTGCGCAGGTGGAGCCGCACATCGGCGCGGGTGCCGACCCGCGCGGCCAAGAGGTGGGCGGCCTGCCAGGCCAGGTTGGTGTGGTCCTGCGGGGTGGCGAGCGCGCCGGGTCCCTCCACCGAGATGGTGATTCCTTGGCCGGGGGGGGCCGCCGTGGCCGTCACGTCCTCGACCAGGTTGACCGCCTGGAAGACGGAGACGAGCGGGTGGTAGCCGTCGGGCTGCAGCGGGCCGACGCGCAGGGAAAGGTTCACCTTGCCCGGCGCCCTGACGCGAACGGCGGCGGCGGCGACCAGTGAGAGCCCGGTGCGGTTCACCGGGCCGACCCCGGCAGGTGTTCGGCGAGGCAGGCGAACGCGGCGACGTCGAGGGTCTCACCGCGGGCGATGGGGTCCACCCCGGCCGCCCGGATTGCCGCCTCGGCGGCGGGTCCGCCCCCAAACAGGCCGGCCAGGGCGGCGCGCAGCGTCTTGCGTCGCTGGACGAAGGCCGCATCGATCACCCGGAACACTTCCTCGCGGGAGGCGGCGGTGACCGGCTGGGGTCGCCGCTCCAGCCCCACCAGCGCAGAGTCCACGTTCGGCACCGGCCAGAACACATTGCGGGAGATGTTGAGGCTGCGCCAGGCGCGGGCATACCAGGCCGCCTTGACCGAGGGAATGCCGTACGCCTTGGAGCCGGGTTCGGCGGCGATCCGCTCGGCCACCTCGGCCTGCACCATGACCAACACCGACTGAAGGGAGTCGAAGCGCTCCAACATGGTGAGCAGCACGGGAACGGCGACGTTGTAGGGCAGGTTGGCCACCAGGGCGGTGGGCGGCGCGCCGGGCAGGTCGTCGGGGAAGACGGTGAGCGCGTCGGCGTTGACCACCGTGAGGTCGGCTGCCGGGGCGTGCGTCGCGATGGTCTGCGGCAGGGCGGCGGCCAGCGGGGGATCGATCTCGACGGCCACGACGGAGGCCCCCGCCTCCAGCAGGCCGAGGGTCAGCGAGCCGAGCCCCGGCCCCACCTCCACCACCCGCTGCCCGGGGGCAATCCCGGCGGCGCGCACTATCTTGCGCACCGTCCCGGCGTCGTGGACAAAGTTCTGCCCCAGCGCCTTGGTGGGACGAACGCCCAGACGCCCTGCCAGCTGGCGGATTTCCGCCGGACCCAGCAGGGTGGCCGTGGGTGGATTCATGGGGGCGAGCCTACCAATCGCCGTAGACCCGGGTGCTGTTCTCGTCGATCTGCCGGCACACCTCGGCCAAGGGGCGTTCCAGGATTTCGGCCAGCGCCCGGGCCGTGTGCGCGGCCACGTACGGGGCGGTCGGCTGCCCACGGAAGGGGACCGGGGCCAGGTAGGGCGCGTCGGTTTCCAGCAGCACCTGGGTCAGCGGGGTGGCACGCAGGGCGGCGCGTAACTCGTCGTTCGCCCGGTAGGTGATCGGGCCGGCAAAACTGAGATACCAGCCCTGGGCGGCCGCCAGCTCGGCCAGCGCCCGGTCGCCGGAGAAGCAGTGGAAGACCGTGCGCTCGGGGGCGCCATCGGCGCGCAACACCTCAACGACGTCGGCGTGGGCATCGCGGTCATGAATCTGCAGGGCGAGCCCCAACTCCTTGGCCAGGGCAATGTGCGCCCGGAACGCCTCGCGCTGCGTGACGGCACCCTCCGGCCCCGTGCGGAAGTAGTCGAGTCCCGTCTCCCCGATGGCGACGATCCGCGGGTTGGAGGCCGCGAGCGCCGCTATCCGGGCAATTGCCTCGTCCAAGGGCACCGCGTGGCGGGCCGCCCGCTGGGGCTGCAGGCCGTCCGGGCCCATGTCCCAGGAGCCGGCGTGCAGCACGGTCTCGTTGGGGTGGAGGGCGATCGCCCCGCACAGTTCTGGGTGCTCCCCCACCGCCGCATCCGTGCGGAGGGCGGAGTCCAGGTCGCAGCCGACGTCGATCAGGCGGGTGACCCCGGCGGCGC
>WRIF01000340.1 GCA_009782865.1 Promicromonosporaceae bacterium | reverse complement strand
CCCAGGAACAAGATGACGATCATGGTCGAGGCCCAGCCGGCGGGCAGGTTGCCGTCGACGATCACATTCACCACCGTCCAGATCGCCAGCACCACCCCAGCCAGGGCGACGAGCACGCCGAGAACCGAGACGAGGCGCAGGCCGCGCGTGCCCGAGGTGAGCACCATCCTCCAGAAGTGGGAGGCCAGACGCCGCGGAGAGTAACCGGAGGGGCGGTCGCCTTCCGTCCGCAGCGTCACTGGGGCCTTCGCCACCCGGCCGGCAACCCAGCCGAGGGCGACATCCAGGTACACCCCGGAGCCGGCGTAGGCGGCCGTCGAGCGGCCGATCTCCCCGAGCATCAGCCGAAACGAGTGGTAATCGCGGGCCTCCCGCCTGCCGGTGAGCAGGTCGATCACCCGCTTGGAACCCTTGGAGGTGAGGTTGCGGAACCAGGAGTGCGGGGTGGCGTTGACCGGGTCGGCGTAGACGAGGTCGGCGCGCTCGGCCAGGGCCACGTCGAGCAGGGAGCCGATCTGGCCCGGATCGTACTGGCCGTCTTCGTCGATGGTGGCAATCCAGTCACCGCCGCTGGAGGCGATGCCCGCGAGCGTGGCCGGGTGCTGGCCGAAGTTGCGGCTGAGCCAGACGGGGCGCACCCAATCGTGGGCGGCGGCCAGTTCGCGGATCACCTCATCGGAGTTGTCCGGGCCATGATCGTTGACGAGCAGCACCTCTCCGATGCGCGCCGGGTGCCCGGCCGCGGTGGTGAACCCGGCGACCAGCGGCGCAATCTCGGCAATCAGCCCGGGCAGGGTGGTGGCCCCCCGGTAGACCGGGACCACGATCGAGATGTTGTGCGGGGCTGGCTGCGTCACCCTGGCAGTCTAGCCGCGCCGACCCTCGACCCCGGCGAGCCGCAGCCAAGGCGGGGCGCCAGCGGGCCGAACCGGCCGGGCGCCTGCATGGCCCGGCTGCGCACCTGTATAGCCCGCGCACCTGTATAGCCCACGCGCCTGTATAGCATTGTGCCGTGCCCACCGCCCGCCAAGAGCAAGCGACCCGACCCGCCGAGCCGGCCGCGTCGTCACCGCCTCCTGGTCGGCTGCTGCGCCTGCTAAAGGACCAGCGCATCGCCTTCCTGGCCGTCGGCGCGTTCAACACGGCCTGGCAAATCGCCCTGTTCGCGGCGCTAGAGTACCTCTTCGGGACGGGACTTGGGCGGTTTGGGTACCTGGTCTGGCTCGTGGTCTCGTATGCGATCTCGATCTGCACCGCCTTCCTCCTGCACCGCTACCTGGTGTTTCGGGTGCGCGGGCAGGCCTGGCTGGACTTCGTCCGGTTTGTGGGGGTGAACCTGGTGGGCCTCGGCCTGAACTTTGCCCTGTTGACGCTGGCGGTCGAGGGCGCTGGCATGCGGCCCCGGCTGGCCCAGCCGCCGGTGGCCCTCGCCGTGGCGATCGCCTCCTACCTGGGGCATAAGCACTTTTCCTTTCGGCGGCAAGGCGCACAACCTTCGGACCACCGCGACCGGCAAGGTGGCGTGGTCCGGTGACCACCGGGCGGGTGAGGCTGGGCGAGCGCCGCTGGGCCCAGTTCGCCCTGTTTGCCGTGCTCCTGAGCCTGGGCGGCCTGTTGGGGTGGGGCCTGCTTGGAGCAGGTGAGGCCTTACCGCGGGCATCCGTCGAGGCGCAGGCCGAGGCAGGGCATGACGTACAGCCCGAGGCCGTCCTGGTGATCCCCGAGACGGCTGGCGAGGGCGGCGGCCCGCCGCCCGGCATCGTGGTGAGCCCGGCACCGGTGCCGATCCCTCCGGCGTTGGTCACGCCCGTCGGCAGCGTCTCGGCCACCTCGCAGCGGTTCATGGACGCAGCGCAGGGCTGGTGTTGCAACCTGGGGCATCGCAGCCAGTTCGACGGCTTTGGCGGCTCCCAGGAAACCCACGCCTCGTTCTTGGCGTTCATCGCGGACTCGATTGGCCACCTCGATGAGATTGGCGGTGTACACGCCGATCCGCAGGCGATGGCCGACTGGTTCCGCGCCCAGGGGCGTTGGGGACACGTCGCCGTGCCCGGGGCAGTCCAGTTCTACGACCTCACCGACGGCGCCGCCTCGGTGATTCGCGCCGCCGGAATCTGCCGCATCCCGCAGTCGGGCCGCTCCGCGACCGGGGCGCAGGGCTGCGAGATGGTGGGCTGGGACCGCGACGAGGTGCGCCGCCGCAACCGGATCGGGCAGACCATCGGCTTCGGGTATCCCCTGTGGATGACGGTCGACCCGCCGTTCAGCCCGATCCCGCAGCGCGCAGACTAAGACAGCCCCGACAAGACCCTTGCCTGGGCTGAGGCGATGAGGTGACTGGCTGTGGTGTGGCCTTCGTGTGGGGCGACAATGCGACGGTGGTCACGGCCGCCCAGCGTAGGGCATCATGCGAGCATTCCACCGAACCGGAATCTCCTCGACGGTTCTCCCCGGCGACGGCGAATGCACCTGCATGCCCCCGCCGGCATAGATGGCCACATGATTGATGGTCGCCGGATTGGTGGGGTCGGACGCCCAAAAGAGTAGATCTCCTGGGCGCAGCGCCGAATGCGGGATTTGGGTCACCGCGTTCCATTGCGAACGCGAGGTGCGTGTGATGTTGATTCCCGCATGCCGCCAGGCCGCCTGGGTGAGGCCCGAGCAGTCCCAACCGGGATTGCCGGTGCCGCCCCACTGGTAG
>WRIF01000339.1 GCA_009782865.1 Promicromonosporaceae bacterium | reverse complement strand
CATCACGGTCCGATAGCCGGGATTGTCCCCGGCCAGGACCACGCCCTGGGCGGCGGCCAGCGCCTCGACCACCGAGACCCCGAAGGACTCTCCCCCGCGGGATGGCAGCACCACCACATCGGCCGAGGCCAGCAGGGCCGGAACGTCGTCATCGGCAATGAATCCAGGAAAGGTCACCCGCTCGGTGAGCCCCAGGCGGGCGGCCTGGGCCTGCAGTTCGGCCAGCAGCGGGCCGCGCCCGGCGAGGTGAGCCGTCCACGGGCGCTCCGGCTCGCGCTGGGCCAGTTCCCCAAGGGCCGCCAGCAGCTCTCGCGGCCCCTTGCGCGGTTCGAGACGCCCCAGAAACAACAGGCTGGGGCACTCCGGGTTGGCCGGGGGCGCCTGGGCCGCGGCGAAGCGCTGGGTCTCCACCGGGGCGCCGATCACCTCCGAGCCGATGCCAAAGGCCTGCCGGGCGAACTCCTGGGCCGCCTCGGACAGGGAGACCACTTGGGCAAGGCGCCGCAGGCGGCGTCGCTCCTTGAGGCCGAGCAGTCGCGCCCCAAGGGCCACCGCCCGTGACTGCGGGTAGATCATGAAGCGCCCCAGGATCGGCACCTGCGCCCGGTAGGCGGCGTCGATCACCCTCCCGGCCAGCAGCGGCGAGTAGGGCAGCTGTACGTCGAGCACATCCAGGTCGAGCGAGGCGATCAGCGCGCGCGCCCTGGAGGGTCGCAGGGGCAGGGGCGTGCCGAGCGTGTTGCCATTGAATCGCACCTTGGCGGTGCGGCCGATGACATGCAGATTCGGCAGGTCGGTGCGCTCGGTGGCCGGCGCCAGGTAGTGCACCTCGTGCCCCTGGCCGGTGAGCCAGGAGCCGAGGGTCAGCACGCAGCGCTGTACCCCATCGGGGCGGTCGAGCGAATCGTCTAGAAGCAGGCCAACCCGCACAGGGCTACCTAGATGGTCTCGCCAGCCAACTCGTCGGAAATGGTCGACGGGGTGGTCTTCTGGACGTGCAGGAGGAACTCGACGTTCGACTTGGTTTTCTTCAGCTGGCCGAGCAGCAGGTCGGCGCCCGCCTGCGAGTCGAGCCCCCCGAAGAGGCGGCGCAGCTTGTAGATGATCTGCAGCTCGTCGCGGGAAAGCAGGATCTCCTCGCGGCGCGTGCCCGAGGCATTGACGTCGATGGCCGGGAAGATGCGCTTCTCGGCGAGCTGCCGCGACAGGCGCAGTTCCATGTTGCCGGTGCCCTTGAACTCCTCGAAGATCACCTCGTCCATCTTCGAGCCCGTCTCGATGAGCGCGGTGGCCAAGATGGTCAGCGATCCCCCGTTTTCGATGTTGCGGGCGGCGCCGAAGAACTTCTTGGGCGGGTACAGCGCGGCGGCGTCCACCCCACCGGACAGGATGCGGCCGGAGGCAGGGGCGGCCAGGTTGTAGGCGCGACCCAGGCGGGTGATGCCGTCGAGCAGGACGACGACGTCACGGCCGAGCTCTACCAGGCGACGCGCGCGCTCGATCGCCAACTCGGCGACGATGGCGTGGTCGGAGGCCGGGCGGTCGAAGGTCGAGGAGATGACCTCGCCCTTGACCGAGCGCTCAAAGTCGGTGACCTCTTCCGGACGCTCGTCCACCAGGACCACCATCAGGTGGACCTCGGGGTTGTTGGCGGCAATCGAGTTGGCAATCTGCTGCATGATAATCGTCTTGCCGGCCTTGGGCGGCGAGACGATCAGGCCGCGCTGGCCCTTGCCGATGGGGGCAACGATGTCGATCACCCGGGGAGTCAGGCGTCCGGCGGGGGCGTCCGGGCTCTCCAGGCGCAGGCGCTCCTGCGGGTACAGCGGGGTCAGGTCGTTGAAGTTGGGGCGCAGGCGCGCCTCCTCGGGCGTCATGCCGTTGATTGAGTCGAGGCGCACCAGCGCGTTGAACTTCTGGCGGCTGCCTGTCTGCTGGGGGGCATCACCATCGCGCGGGGCGCGGATGGCGCCGGTGACGGCGTCTCCGCGGCGCAGGCCGGACTTCTTGACCTGGTTCAGCGAGACGTAGACATCGTTGGGTCCGGGCAGGTAGCCAGACGTCCGCACAAAGGCGTAGTCCTTGGAGATGTCCAAGATGCCGGCAATCGGGATCAGGACGTCGCCCTCCCGGAGCTCCTGGTCCTCGCCGCCAACCACGTCAATCTGCCGGCCGCGGCTCCGCTTGTTGCGGTCACGGTTGCGTTCGCGCCCCCGACGGCGGCTGGTGCCGTCGTCATCGTGGAGCGGGTTCGACTGCGGCGCGCGCTGCTGGCTGCCCTGTTGGCCGGCCTGCTGCCCACGTTGCTGGGCCTGGGAGCCGTCACGCTGCCCGCGGTCACGGCGTTCGGCGCGCTCTTCCTTGGGGATCGCGATGGCGTCGGCAAGCTGATCCAGGCGGGCGGCCCGCTCGGCATCGGTCTGGGCCACCTTCGGCGCAGACTCTCTACGGGGAGCCGTCTCGCCCGACGGGGCGGCCTGCTGCCGCTCGGACGGCCGCTGCTGGTGCTGCGCCGCGGGTGCCTTCACCTCAAGGGCGGGCTCGCCTGCCGGGCGACCGGCGCGGCGGTTGCGGCGCGCCCCGGTCGGCGGGGTGTCGGCCTGTGGGGCCTCGACCGGCAGGGTCTCGGCCTGGACGGCGGGGGCCTTGGCCCGAGCGGTCGGAGCCTGGGCTACCGGAGCCTGGGCCACCGGGGCCTGGGCGGCCG
>WRIF01000338.1 GCA_009782865.1 Promicromonosporaceae bacterium | reverse complement strand
GACCGAGAGAGCCAAGGTGCTGGCCTTCACCCACGCCTCCAATGTGACCGGGGCCATCACCCCGGTAGCCGAGCTGGTGGCCGCCGCCCGCGCGGTGGGCGCGCTCACCGTACTTGACGCCTGCCAGAGCCTGCCGCAGATACCGGTGGACCTCCCCGCGCTGGGGGTCGACTTCGCCGTCTTCTCTGGGCACAAGCTGTATGGCCCCACCGGCATCGGCGCGCTTTACGGGCGCGCCGAGCGGCTTGCCGAACTGCCGCCGTGGCAGACCGGCGGGTCGATGGTCGAGGTGGTCACCATGGAGACGGCGACGTACGCGGCCCCGCCGCTGCGCTTTGAGGCCGGCACCCAACCGGTGGCCCAGGCCATCGGGCTGGGCGCCGCCGCCCGCTGGCTCATGGAGGTGGGCCTGGACAACGTGGCCGCCCACGGCCGCGACCTGACCGCCCGGCTGCTCCAGGCGGTAGACCTCCCCGGAGTTCGCATGCTCGGCCCCCTGGACGCGGCCGACCGCCTTCCGCTGGTCAGCCTGGTGGTGGACGGCGTGCACGCCCACGACGTTGGTCAGGTGCTCGACGACGCGGGCATCGCCGTCCGGGTGGGGCATCACTGCGCGCAGCCGCTGCACCGTCGCCTGGGGGCCACGGCCTCGGTGCGTGCCTCGGCCGGCGTGTACACCACCGCGGCGGAGGTGGCCGCCCTGCGCGGCGTCCTCTCCGGCGTCAGGGGCTTCTTCGGGCTGGAGTGATCGGCCTGGAATAAGCGCCCTGGAGTAAGGGGCGTCACCGAGGCTCAACGTGAGACAATGGCCGCCGTGAACCCCTCCCTTGGCTCCCCGCTTGGTCCGCTGGAGCAGATGTACCAGCAGGTGATCCTCGATCACGCCAAGCGCCCGCACGGCCTTGGGCTGGCTCCGTGCGCCGACCTGCCCTCAACGGTGACGGGGGAGAGCCATCAGGTGAACCCCACCTGCGGCGACGAGATCACACTGCGGGCAGTCCTGGCCGCGGCGGCAGGTGCTGAGACGCCAGGTGCTGCGGCGGCGGGTTCCGAGGCGCCCGGCCTAGAGGCACCAGGCCGGGTGCTGGAGGCGGTGACGTGGGAGGGGCAGGGTTGCTCCATCTCGCAGGCCTCGGCGTCGATAATGACGGACCTGGTGACCGGCCTGCCGCTGGCAGAGGTGACCCACCTCCAAGAACTCTTTTCCGCGCTGATGGGTTCGCGCGGCCTCGGCCTGGACTCCGAGGAGGAGATGGACCTGCTGGACGACGCCACCGCCTTCACCGGCACCTCGAAGTATCCGGCCCGCATCAAGTGCGCCCTGCTCGGCTGGATGGCCCTCAAGGACGCCGTCCGCCGGGCGCAGGAACCTGGCACAGGGGACGCAGGCGGTAGGGTTGCCCCATGACCGAAGCGAACGTTGTCGACCTCGAAGAGGCCCTCAAGGACGTCATCGACCCCGAGCTCGGAATCAACATCGTCGACCTCGGCCTCCTCTACGGCATTCACCTCACAGGCGACGTCGCCACCCTGGACATGACCCTGACCTCGGCGGCCTGCCCCCTGACCGATGTGATCGAGGAGCAGGCGAAGGCGGCGCTGGCGGCGCTGGTGGGGGAGACGATCATCAACTGGGTCTGGCTTCCCGCCTGGGGGCCCGACAAGATCACCGACGACGGCCGCGAGCAACTGCGCATGCTCGGGTTCAACGTCTAGCATTTCTCTTTTGGCTCGATATTCTGAGGAGCAGTCATGGGCTTGTTGAGAGCGGCACGCGGTGCCATCGGGGGGACGCTGGCCGACCAGTGGAAGGAGTTCTTCTACTGCGAGGCCATCCCCGGCGACGTCCTGGTGACCAAGGGCCAACAGCGCCTCGACCCGCGCTCCGCCAACGTGAGCGGCTCGGACAACCTCATCTCGTCTGGGTCGCTGATCGCCGTGGCGGACGGTCAGGCGATGGCCATCGTCGAGCAGGGGGCCGTGGTGGAGTTCACCGCCGAGCCGGGGGAGTTCGTCTTCGACTCCTCCACCGAACCCTCGATCTTCAACGGCAGCCTCGGCGAGTCGGTGATGCGCTCCTTCGAGACGCTCGGGCGTCGCTTCACCTTCGGCGGCGGCACCGGCAAGGACCAGCGCGTCTACTACTTCAACCTCAAGGAAATCACCGGCAACAAGTACGGCACCCCCAACCCGATTCCCTTCCGGGTGGTGGACGCGAACATCGGCCTTGACATCGACATTTCCATCCGCTGCCACGGCAAGTACTCCTACCGCCTGATCGACCCCCTCCTCTTCTACACCAACGTCTCGGGCAACGTGGCACACAACTATCGGGTTGCCGACCTCGACGCCCAGCTGAAGTCCGAACTGCTGACCGCCCTCCAGCCGGCCTTCGCCCGCATCTCGGCCAAGGGGGTGCGCTACTCCGCCCTTCCCGGCTACGCCGCGGAGATCGGACAGACCCTCAACGAACTGCTCTCGGAGAAATGGACGGCCCTGCGCGGCATCGAGATCGTCACCTTCAACCTCAAGTCGGTGACCGCCCCGCCCGAGGACGAGGCCTTAATCAAGGAGCTGCAGCGCAAGGCCGTCATGCGCAATGCGGACATGGCCGGTGCCGCCCTGGTGGGCGCCCAGGCCGACGCCATGCGCGCCGCCGCCGGCAACGAGGCGGGCGCCATGATGGGATTCATGGGAATGAACGCCGCCTT
>WRIF01000337.1 GCA_009782865.1 Promicromonosporaceae bacterium | reverse complement strand
GGGGCCGCCCGCGGCGAGAAGACCATGGTCGACGCCTGGGGGCCCGCCGCCGATGCCGCCGGGTTTGAGGAGTGCGTCGGCCCGCTCGAACTGCTGCGGGCGGCCGCCACCGCCGCCGATGCCGGGGCCACGGCCACGATTCCCCTGCTCGCCACCAAGGGACGCGCCTCCTACCTGGGGGAGCGCTCCGTTGGCCACGAGGACCCGGGCGCCCGCTCCTCGGCCATCATCCTGGCAGCCGCGGCCAAGGCCGCAGAACGAGGCCAGGAAGGGTGATCTCCCTGGTGCTGGTGTCCCACTCGGCGAAGCTAGCCGAGGGCATCGCCGAACTCACCTCCCAGATGGCCCCGGATGTCGCAGTCGTGCCCGCCGGGGGCACCGCCGACGGCTCCCTCGGCACCAGCCTGGAGGTGGTGCAGGCCGCCGTGCTCAAGGCCCTGGCGGACGCCGACGGCGTGGTGGTGCTGGCCGACCTTGGCTCGGCCGTGCTGACCGCCGAGGCGGCACTGGAACTGAGCGACAACTTCGGTGACCGGGCCCACCTGGTGGGCGCCCCCTTCGTGGAGGGGGCGGTGGCCGCCGCGGCCGCCGCCCAACAGGGCGGCGACTTCCAGGCGGTGTCGCTGGCCGCCGAGGATGCCGTCCAGACCGCCTCCCTGGCCTTCTCCTGGAAGGCCGCCGCCCCTGAGGTCCCCATCGACGACCATTTCATCCCCCTGCGCGGCCCGGGCTTCGTGACGGCCCCCGCGCGGGTCAGGAACCCCCTGGGCCTACACGCCCGCCCGGCGGCCCTCGTCGCCCGCAAGGTGGCCGAGTTTGGCATGCCGATGACGATTGGCGGGGCCGATGGCACCTCCGTGCTGCAGCTGATCGCGCTGGGAGCCTTGGGGGGAGACCAGTTGGAGGTGCAGGCCGAGGGGCCCGACGCCTACGAGGCGGTAAGTGCCGTCGTGGCACTCATCGAATCCGGGTTCGGAGAGGCGTAACCCGCGCCAGCGCGCCGAAAATGCCCGGCGCGCCCCCTACAGTTCAGGTATGACCGCCGGACAAGAACGCACCCTGATCTTGGTCAAGCCCGATGCCGTGCGCCGCAACCTGTGCGGAGAGGTGCTGCGGCGCGTGGAGCGCAAGGGCTATCGCCTGATAGCGGTCAACCTGTTCACCCCCGGCCGCGAACTGCTGGAGCGGCACTATTCCGAGCACGTTGGCCAGTTCTTCTACGAGCCGCTCCTGGAGTTCATGGGCTCCGGCCCGGTACTGGCGGTAATCGCCGAGGGCGAGCGCGTGGTCGAGGGCTTCCGCTCCCTGGCGGGCACCACCGACCCCACCACGGCCGCGCCCGGCACCATCCGGGGCGACTACGGTCGGGACTGGGAGGGCGTGGCCAAGCAGAACATCGTGCACGGCTCCGACTCTCCGGAGGCCGCCGCTCGCGAAATCGCCCTCTGGTTCCCTAACCTGCCCTCCGCGTAGGCGCCACCTCCACCACCACCGGCCATGCACCTCAAGACGCTGACCCTGCGGGGATTCAAGAGCTTCGCCTCGGCCACCACCTTCCAGTTTGAGCCCGGCATCACGGCCGTGGTGGGCCCCAACGGCTCCGGGAAGTCGAACGTGGTCGACGCCCTGGCCTGGGTGATGGGCGAGCAGGGCGCCAAGACGCTGCGCGGCGGCAAGATGGAGGATGTCATCTTTGCCGGCACCGCCGGCCGGCCCCCGCTCGGCCGCGCCGAGGTGTCGCTGACCATCGACAACACCGACCAATCCCTGCCGATCGAGTACACCGAGGTCACCATCTCGCGCACCCTGTTCCGCTCCGGCGGCTCGGAGTACGCGATCAACGGGGCGTCCTGCCGCCTGCTCGACATCCAGGAACTGCTCTCCGACTCCGGTATTGGCCGGGAGATGCACGTGGTGGTGGGCCAAGGCCAGCTCGACGCCGTGCTGCGGGCCACCCCCGAGGAACGCCGCGCCTTCGTAGAGGAGGCGGCCGGCGTGCTCAAGCACCGCAAGCGCAAGGAGAAGGCCTTGCGCAAGCTCTCCCAGATGGCGGCCAACCTGGCCCGCCTGGAGGACCTGACGGCTGAGTTGCGCAGGCAGCTGGGGCCGCTCGGCCGCCAGGCCGACGCCGCCCGCAAGGCGCGCACCGTCCAGGCCGTCGTGCGCGACGCCCGCGCCCGCCTCCTGGCGGACGACCTCGCCCAGCTGCGAGCGCAGCTGGAGACCGAGCAGGCCGACGAGGCCGCCATCCGCGCCCAGGTCACCGCCACCGAGACCGACCTGCGGGCCGCCCGCTCCCAGCTAGAGGAGCTGGAGGTGGCCGCCGGCGCCGCCACCGCGACCGCCACGGGCGCGGCCGACCTGTACCACACCCTGGTCGCCTCGCGGGAGCGCCTGCGGGGCGTCCGGTCACTCGCCTCCGAGCGGGCGCGGCTGCTGGGCGCTGCGGAGGCGCCCCCGACCGGGCCGGACCCGGCCGACCTGGCGGCGCAGGCCACCGAACTGCGCGCCGCCGAGGAACACCTGCGGGGGGAGGTGGCCGAACTGCAGGCCGCGCTGGCGACCGCCATCGAGGTGCGGGGCCAGGCCGAGGAGGAGGCGGCAGGCGCCGAGCGCCGGGTCACGGGCCTGCTGCGCGCCGCCGCCGACCGTCGCGAGGGCCGCGCCAAGCTGGTCGGCCAGATCTCCGCCGCCCGCTCCCGCGTGGAGGGAAAGCACCGCGTCGCAGCCG
>WRIF01000336.1 GCA_009782865.1 Promicromonosporaceae bacterium | reverse complement strand
GGCCCGACGACGGCAAGGTGGTGGCCCGCCAGACGGTGCCGGCGACGGCCGCCCCGGGCGAGACCGTAGTGGTCCGGCAGCGCTTCTACCTGCCCGAACCCCGTCTGTGGGGCCCGGAGCGCCCGGCCCTCTACCGCGCTGCCGTCGCGCTCGAAGGCGCCGACCCCAAGGAGGCGACCTTCGGGATCAGGACCGTCACCGTCGACCCGCGCAAGGGCCTGCGCCTCAACGGCGAGCCAATCCTGCTGCGCGGGGCCTGCATCCACCACGACAACGGCCCCCTCGGGGCGGCCTCCACCCGGCGGGCCGAGGAGCGGCGGATCGAACTGCTAAAGGCCGCAGGCTTCAACGCCATCCGCGCCGCCCACAACCCACTCTCGGTGGAGATGCTCGACGCCTGCGACCGCCTGGGCATGCTGGTAATGGACGAGGCCTTCGACATGTGGACCCGCTTCAAGAAGCCGTACGACTACGCCGCCGACTTCCCCCTGTGGTGGCGAGAAGACCTCGACGCGCTGGTGGCCAAGGACTACAACCACCCGTCCGTGATCATGTACTCGATCGGCAACGAGATAGTCGAGGTCGGCACCCCGCACGGCGCCCGGACGGCCCGCCAGCTTGCCGAACACCTGCGCGCAGCCGACCCGACCAGGCTGATCACCAACGGCATCAACGCCCTGCTGGCCGTGCTCGACGAGCCCGGCGGGGCCTTCGCGGCAGAGGGCGGGCTCAACGAGGCGGCCGTCGCTGAAGAGGGATTCTTCTCGGTGGCGTCAAGCACCGAGATTGTCAGCCGGCGCACGGCCGAATCATCGTCCGTGCTCGACGTGCTCGGCATGAACTACGGCGAGTCCCGCTACGCCCTGGACCAGGCCCGCTTCCCCGAGCGCGTGCTGGTGGGCTCCGAGACCTTCCCCGCCCGCATCGGCGTGCTGTGGCCGCTGGTCGAGGGCAACCCGAACGCCATCGGTGACTTCACCTGGACCGGTTGGGACTACCTCGGTGAGGTGGGGATCGGCACCACCGTCTACGGGCAGCCTGGGGCGGAACCGGGCGGCCCCAACCCCGGCCTGGAACGAGAGTTCCCGGCGCTGACCGCCTGGTGCGGCGACATCGACATTACTGGCCACCGCCGCCCCCTCTCCTACTACCGCGAGATCGTGTTTGGCCTGCGCACGGAGCCCTACCTGGCCGTGCAGCGCCCCGCCGTCGCCGGCCTGCCGATCGTCTCGCGGCCCCCGTGGGGCTGGAGCGACACCGCCGGCTCCTGGACCTGGCCCGGCTTTGAGGGCACCACGGTAGATGTCGAGGTGTACGTCGACGCCGACGAGGTGGCTCTGCTGCTCGATGGCACCGAGATCGATCGGGCGAAGGTTGGGACGCGCCTGCCCCGGGTCGCGGACCTGCGCGCCGAGTACCGGCCCGGCACCCTCACGGCCGTCGCCTACCGGGCCGGCGGGGAGGCCGGACGCACCGAGCTGAGGACCGCGTCCGAGCCGGCCCGTCTCGCCGTCACGGTCGACCGCGCGCAGGTCGCGCCCGACGACGGCGACCTGGCCTTCGCCGCCATCGAACTGCGCGACGTAGACGGCCACCTGCACACCGGCGCCGACCGCCCGGTAACCGTCACCGTCACCGGCGCCGGCGAGTTGGCCGGAATGTGTTCGGCCAACCCGGTCACCGAAGAACGCTTTGCCGACCACACCTGGCGCACCTTTGAGGGGCGGGCGCTCGCGGTGATTCGCCCGACCGAGGATGGCGAGATCGTCGTTGAGGCGACGGCGGACGGCCTGCCCGCCACGCGGACGGTCATCACGGCGTCGGCCGCCTGACCGACGAGGGGGCGCCGCCGCTGGGTTGAGTCTCCACCGCTCAACTTGAAGTTGACACATAGCGACTCAACCAGTAAAGTTGAGTCCATCGCAGTCAACTAGCGGTTCGGCTCCGAGTGAAGGCACTGGCTTCGAGGCGCGACCAAGGGTCGCTCCTCAGCCGGCGGGCCTCGTCGGGCGCCATCCGCACCCCCAACCCCAAGGAGTCACACCATGTCTCGTGCAGTAGGCATCGACCTCGGCACCACCAACTCGGTGGTCACGGTCCTCGAGGGCGGCGAGCCCGTCGTCATCGCGAACGCCGAGGGCGCCCGCACCACCCCGTCCGTCGTCGCGTTCAGCAAGACCGGCGACGTCCTCGTCGGTGAGGTCGCCAAGCGCCAGGCCGTCACCAACGTCGACCGCACCATCTCCTCGGTCAAGCGCCACATGGGCACCAACTGGAAGACCCAGGACATCGACGGCAAGCAGTACACCGCCCCCGAAATCTCCGCCCGCATCCTCGGCAAGCTCAAGCGCGACGCCGAGGAGTACCTGGGCGCCCCGGTGACCGACGCGGTCATCACCGTCCCGGCCTACTTCAACGACGCCGAGCGACAGGCCACCAAGGACGCTGGGCAAATCGCCGGCCTCAACGTGCTGCGCATCGTCAACGAGCCCACCGCCGCCGCCCTGGCCTACGGCCTGGAAAAGGGCAAGGAAGACGAGCACATCCTGGTCTTCGACCTCGGTGGCGGCACCTTCGACGTCTCCCTGATGGAGGTCGGCAAGGACGACGACGGCTTCGCCACCATCCAGGTCGCCGCGACCTCCGGCGACAACCGCCTCGGTGGCGACGACTGGGACAACCGGGTGGTCGAGCACCTGATCAAGCAGGTCAAGAACAAGGACGGCATCGA
>WRIF01000335.1 GCA_009782865.1 Promicromonosporaceae bacterium | reverse complement strand
CGAATTCCAGAGCACGTACAAGATCGGCGTGGTGCCGATCCCCACCAACAAGCCGATGGTTCGCCTGGATCAGTCCGACCTGGTGTACAAGAACGCCGCCGGCAAGTACGGCGCCGTGGTCACCGACATCGTTGAACGCCACGCCAAGGGACAGCCGGTGCTGGTGGGTACCACCTCGGTGGAGAAGTCCGAGTACCTCTCCAAGCTGCTGCGCAAGAAGGGCGTGCCGCACTCGGTGCTGAACGCCAAGGAGCACGAGCGCGAGGCGGCCGTCGTCGCCCTGGCCGGTCGCAAGGGCGCCGTCACGGTGGCCACCAACATGGCCGGCCGTGGTACCGACATCATGCTTGGCGGCAACGCCGAGTTCCTGGCCACCCAGGAGATGGCCGAGCGCGGCATCGACTCCACCGAACACGCCGAAGAGTATGAGGCCGCCTGGCCGGCGGTCCTGGCCGAGGCCAAGGCCCACGTCGCCGCGGAGCACGACGAGGTGGTGGAGCTCGGCGGCCTGTACGTACTGGGCACCGAGCGGCACGAGTCCCGCCGCATTGACAACCAGTTGCGCGGCCGTTCTGGCCGTCAGGGAGACCCGGGAGAATCGCGCTTCTACCTGTCGATGGAAGACGACCTGATGCGCATGTTCAACGCCGGCCTCGCCGAGTCCATGATGAACCGCGCGGGCTTCCCCGACGATGTGCCCCTGGAGTCGAAGATGGTTTCGCGGGGCATCCAGAGCGCGCAGAGCCAGGTCGAGGCCCGCAACTTTGAGATTCGCAAGAACGTGCTCAAGTATGACGATGTCATGTCGCGGCAGCGCACCGTCATCTATGACGAGAGGCGGCGCGTGCTGGCCGGGGAGGACCTGCAGGAGCAGATCGATCACTTCCGCAACGATGTCATCGCCGCCTACGTCGATGGCGCCACCGCCGAAGGCTCGGCGGACCACTGGGACCTGGAGGAGTTGTGGACGGCCCTGAAGACCGTCTATCCGGTGTCGATCAAGCCCGCAGACGCCCGTGGCAAGGACGGGACGCTCAGCCGCGAGAGCCTGCTGCAGGCACTCACCGACGATGCCGCCGCCGCCTATACCGCGCGCGAGGCGGAGCTGGGCCCGGACAACATGCGCGAACTCGAGCGGCGCATCACCCTGTCGGTGTTGGACCGCAAGTGGCGCGAGCACCTCTACGAGATGGACTACCTCAAGGAGGGCATCGGGCTGCGCGCCATGGCCCAGCGCGACCCCCTCGTCGAGTACCAGCGCGAGGGGTACTCCCTGTTCAACGCCATGACCGACTCCATCAAGGAGGAGTCCATCGGCTTCCTGTACAACCTGTCGGTCGAGGTGGCTCCGGCCCCCGCCGAGGGTTCGGTCGAGGCCGGGGGCATCTCCGTGGATGTCTCGGTCTCCGATGGGGGAGGGGCGACGACGGCAGGCGGCGTCGCTGGAGGTGGCGCACCCGCCGCCCCGGCCGCACCCGCGGGCAAGCCGCTGTCGAAGGCCGGCCAGCAGCTGTCGGCCGCGCTCGCTGCTCGCACCGGGGGAGTCGGCTCGGCCGCCGCCGCCGGCACCACCGACGCCAAGGGGGCACGCACCCCGCGCCTGGTGGCCAAGGGTCTTGACGAGCCGAAGCAGCAGGTGCCCCTGACCTTCTCCGGTCCGTCTGAATCGGGCGGCGGCGCAGGTGGCAAGGCGACGGCGCGCAACGAGGCAAAGTCGAGCCACGCCGATGGTGAGACCTACCCGGGCACCCCGCGCAACGCCCAGTGCCCGTGCGGCTCGGGTAAGAAGTACAAGGTCTGTCATGGACGCAACGAGTCATAGCAACCCCGCTGGTTGAGGGATTGCCGCAGGCAATCGTCTCGAAACCACCCTCACTTCCGCCAACCCGATGACATTGCTGACCCGCCGCGCTCGCCAGGGCGGCGAAGAGGGCCCGCAGATCGGTAGCAGGTCTCCGGGAGGCTCAGCCGATCTGGAGCACGCCGACCCGCCACTGATCGCGGACTGCCACCAGCCGCACGGCCACCGCCCGCAGCCGCTCGCCCTGTTCGATGATCACCGTGGCCTCGGCGTGCCGAGCTTCGGGTTCGCAGCGAACCCGACGGACCCGCACCGGCCCGGGCGCCTGCCTCAAGAGGTCACGCCCCTCCAGGCGGGCGTGTTCTGCCCGCGCGGCCACCTGCTGCAGGGCGGCCGGTAGCAGCCAGGCGTTCAGCTGGCTGAGTTGCCGGGTTCCCGTGATCACCTCCAGCGCGGCCTTGACCAGGGAGCAGCACAGGCGGGTCGGATCGGGGAGGGCTGCCGCCTCGACTGGCCGCGTTGGCAGTGGCCGCGCGGATCGGGGTCCGGTTCGCCTGGGGGCCTCCCAGGTCAGGGGGAGGGGCGGCCCGGGCTGGGGCGGGGTGGTGACGACGAGGCGCGGGTTCATCGTTTGCTCCTAACTCGGCGGTGCGGTCAGCACCTGGTAGGGGTAGATCAGGTTCGGGTTGTTGCCGATGACGGCGCGGTTGGCGGTGTACCAGGCGGCGGTGGCCGCGGCGATGGCGGCGTTGGAGGCGCCGGAACCGTAACTGTCAGTCAACTGGGCGGCGGCGATGCGCCACAGGCAGTCGCCGGGTTGCACCACGTACTGCCCGGCTCCGTCCGCCGGTTCGGGTGCGGCAGGGGAGTGGGGTGACGGCTCGGTGTTGTCTGTGAGGGGGCTGTCTGTACGGGTGCCGTCTTTGAGGGCGCCGGCTGC
>WRIF01000334.1 GCA_009782865.1 Promicromonosporaceae bacterium | reverse complement strand
TCGGAGCGCTCGCCGCGCTGTTAGGTACCGCTTTGGTCGCCCCGCCGGCGGCGGCCGATCCACCGTCGGGCAATGAGTTCCTCGTCCGCCACACCCTGACCTCGGGCCCTGCCGACGTGAGGTTCGCCTTCGGAAGGGCCGGCGATGAGGTGCTGGTAGGTGACTTCAACGGCAACGGGCGCGACAGTTTCGCCGTCCGGCGGGGCAACCGCTTCTATCTACGTCATTCGCTGGCCTCTGGCCCTGCCGATGTTTCGTTCACGTTTGGGCGGCCGGGGGACGATGTCTTTGTGGGGGACTGGAATGGCGATGGCCGTGACACGCTGGCCGTCCGGCGGGGCAATCGGTTCTATGTCCGGCACTCCTTGACCTCCGGTGCGGCGGATCTGGTCTTCACCTTTGGGAGGGTTGGCGATCAGGTGTTTGTGGGGGATTGGAACGGGTCTGGCACCGACACGATGGCCGTTCGGCGCGCCAATCGCTTCTATGTGCGTGACACGCTGACCACCGGTGGGGCGGATCGCATCTTCGCCTTCGGCAGGCCTGGCGATGAGGTGCTGGTTGGCGATTGGAACGGCAATGGGCAGGACACCTTTGCGGTGCGCCGCGGCAATGAGGTGTTCATCAGCTACTCGCTGGTCGGGGGCAGCGCGGACCGTTCCTTCACCTTTGGCCGGGCCGGGGACACCAAGTACGTGGGCGACTTCAACGGCAACGGGCAGTCAACCTTTGCGATCAGGCGCCCCGCCCCGCCCGCCCCCACGCCACCTCCGGGGCACCAGGGGGCTGGCTGGCCGCTGACCGGGCTGCCGGCGCCTGGGGGAGTGGCCCAGCGGCCCGCCCTGGCGGTCAAGGTCAACAATGTGACGACGTCGCGGCCCCAACTGGGCTTGGAGTATGCCGACATCGTATGGGAACAGCTGATCGAGTACGGCAGCACGCGGTTCTTGGCGGTCTACCATTCGCAGTTGCCACCGGCGATCCTGCCGGTGCGGTCGGCGCGGCCGGTGGACATCTCGCTGGCGCTGCCGCTGAACGGTGTCTTTGTGACGTCGGGCGCCCAAGACCGGGTGCTGGACCTGCTTGATCGCTCGGGCCTGCACATGCTCACCTTTGATCGCGGTCACCCGGGCTTCCACCGCTCGCAGTGGCGAGAGGCGCCGGACAATGTGGTCGGCACGCCCTCGGTGCTCCTGCAGCACGCCGGGACGGGGCGTTCGGTGCCTCCGCCGGCCCAGTTCCGTTATGCGGCCAGCGGCGCCCAGGCCTCGGCGGCGGCGCGCGGTACCGCGCTGTCTCGCCTGGAGGTGACCATGTCCAACCGCAGCACC
Organism: Promicromonosporaceae bacterium; assembly: GCA_009782865.1. Taxonomy (GTDB): domain Bacteria; phylum Actinomycetota; class Actinomycetes; order Actinomycetales; family Cellulomonadaceae; genus Xylanimonas. The sequence goes on along the minus strand of WRIF01000334.1, from coordinate 1,420 downwards.
ACTACCTGGCACTGGAACGCCGCTACCTCCACCTTCCTGCGTTCGCAGGGCGGCGCTGATTCCGTCTCCAACACCGGGGCGCGCCATGCGGCGACCAATGTGGTGCTGCTGGAGGTGGAGATTGTGGACCGTTTTGAGCTGCCGGAGACGGCCCTGGATCACCGTTCGGGCCGGGCCGTTGTTGCCACGGGCGGTCGCCAGGTGGCGGCCACCTGGTCGAAGGAGGGCCCGGCGGCACCGGTGGTGCTGCGCGATGGCGCCGGACGCGAGATTGAGCTCGCCCCGGGCACCACCTGGATCAACCTGGTGCCGCGCCCGAACCCAATCGGCAACCGTTCCGGCGCCTGGCGGGTTGTGCCCTAGGGCGGGTGGCGGCGTAGTCGATTCTGCCCGGCGAAGGGTGTATAGTTCTCGTCGGCCCAAGCGGGCCAAACCGGTGGCTCACGCCACCATCGGGACGTGGCGCAGCTTGGTAGCGCACTTGACTGGGGGTCAAGGGGTCGCAGGTTCAAATCCTGTCGTCCCGACGGAGAAACCCCTCCTGCCTGCGGAAACGCCGGGGGAGGGGTTTTGTCGTCTCTACTCCGAAATGGAGTGGCGGCATGGGCGGTGGGCTCGCTAGGCTCCGGCCATGCCTGCCCCCTCCGGATTCGTGTTTTCCCAACGGGCAGACGACACCGTCGTCATTAGCCATCACGGCCGGGTGGTGACCAAGCTGCGCGGGCAGCGGGCGGCGCAGTCTCTTGAAGAGGTGGACGCCGATCCCCAGCTGGTCATGGCCCGCTGGACCGGCAACTACAAGCACGGAAATGAGCACCTCGCCAGGAGCCACCCCCGCAACCGCGGGCGCTAGGCAGACCCGGCCACCTTATTCCGCGGCATGGCGAGCCCCACGGCGGCGCAGGTGATGACGGCGGCGGCCACCGTGAACCAGGAGACCCCGTGCCGCTGCACGTCCAGGAGGATCGAGACCAGCATCTGTCCACCGACCACGGACAAGGTGAGCAGAAACACCCCCAGGCGAGGGACGGCCCAGGCGGTGAGGATCACGATGACGGCGCCCATCGGCCCGCCGAGATACAGCCACCACTCGTCCCAGCCGGGAAGGGTGGCGCCATCGAAGGCGCCCCCAATCCAGGCAATGGCCGCGATGACGGAGATGCCAAGAAACCCACCCAGGCTGGAGGCCAGGGTGGCGATCAAGGGGTTGCCGGTCTCCAGGGTGACCTGACCGGTGCCCGCACTCTGGATGGTGAGGATGATGCCGCCCCCAAACAGGGCAACGCCGATGCCCACCACGGTCCAGGTGGAGGCATCGACGGCTCCGCCGCCCACCACCGCCACGGTCAGGCCTCCCAACGCCACCAACCCGGCGACGATGCGGAGGCCGGATAGGGGGAGGGGCTGGCTGCGGCCGATT
>WRIF01000333.1 GCA_009782865.1 Promicromonosporaceae bacterium | reverse complement strand
AACGACATCCCCGAGATGCAGGTTGGTGACGTGTTCTTCTTGACCACCGCCGGTCAGCACCTGTGGTACCGGGTCGATCAGATCGTCACCGTGCTGCCCGGGGAGTACGGGGATTACGTGCGCATCATCCCCGGCGAGGACCTGGTGACCCTGTTCACCTGCACGCCGGTGACCATCAACACCCACCGACTGCTGGTCCGCGGACACCGCATCCCGGCCCCCGAGGGCGTCGGCGGGCACCAGTACGCCGAGCAGTTCGAGGCGGGCCTGCCCGTCTGGGCGTTCATCCTCTCGGCCGTGATCATCGTCTCCGGCGGCACCGGCAGACTGATGTTCGCCACCCCTGCCGGAACACCGAAGAAGAAGGGGCGCCGTTAGGCGCGCGATCATGATGTTCAACCTTGTCTCCACCCTGGTCGGGGCGGCCCTGGCCTTCACCCTCCCGCTCGCTGGCCTGGTGGGTGCCGTCCCGACCGGCTCGCTGTTTGGGGTGCCAGCTGCGGATCAGGAAATCGTCGAGACGATTGGCACGCTGCCCCCGGCAGGCGCCACCGGTTCGTTGACGCTGACGCGGCAGACCGCCAGCCCGGTCGGCCCCGCGCTCGAACCGGTGGACGTGCGCCTGTACCGCCTGCCCGCCGACGCCTCCGGGAACCCGATTAACCTGAGTACCCGACTCGGTTGGGAGCGGGCCGCCGTGCTGGCCGCGGGCGACCCCACCGACCCGTCCGTGCCGCGCATCCTGCACGCCCAGGTGCAGACCATCGGCGGCATCGCCGTCTTTGAGGAGGTGCCGGTGGGCCTGTACCTGGTGGTGCAGACCTACGTTGCCGGCGGCCTGCCCGCCGCCGCGCCCTTCGTGGTGACCATGCCCCGCCCCAACGAGGGCCTGACCTCCTGGGTCTATGACGTTGAGGTCTACTCCAAGTCTGGGCAGGTGGATTGGGCGCGTCTCGGCGGCGTCGTCTGGCATGACCAGAACGAAGACGGCCTGTTCGACGAAGAAAACGAGCCGGTCAAGGCGGGGGTGCGCATTCGCGTCTACACCCTGACCCCCGAGGGCTTGGTCCCCTTCAACACCACCTACACCGGCCCCGACGGGCGCTGGCTCATGTACGGGCCTGCCGGTGCCGACAAGGTGGTCCGCGTCGACCTTGACCCGATCAACAACGGGCAGACCTTCGAGTTCACCCTCTACCGGGAGCCCGCCCCGGCAGGGATCATCAACTCCGAGGTATATCCAGCCACCGCCCAGGCCCAACCGGTCGGCCTGATCGCCTTTGAGACGGTGTTCGTCAACGCCGGCGTGCGGCTCGCCGCCGAGGGCCCCCCGCCGCCATCGCCAACGCCGACGCCGACCCCCGAGCCCTCCCCAGACCCGACGCCCGACCCCAGCCCCGCCCCCACCCAGCCCGGAGACACGGTAACTACCCCGCCTCGTCCCAACTTGCCGGTCACCGGCGGAACCCTGGCCGGCCTGGCCGTCGCCACCGGCGCCGTCGCCACCGGCCTCTTCTTCCGCTTCATCGCCCCGGCCCGCCGCCGCCGGGAAGAGGCGGCCGCAGCGGACGCTTGACAGGCTGTTTGGGGCTATAGCCTCTTCCAGGCCGCGAATCCGGCCGTCGGGGCGTCTTGCGACGCTCCCTGGGCGGGATCGCTCGCCTTTTGCGAGTAAACTCGCAGCGGCGGCTCACACCGCCATCGGGGCGTTTGACAGCGCCCACTCCGCGGGCTTAACCGCGGCTAGCGAGTAAACTCGCATCCCGCGGCCTCGCGCCGCGTTCGGGGCGTGGCGCAGCTTGGTAGCGCATCTGCTTTGGGAGCAGAGGGTCGCAGGTTCAAATCCTGTCGCCCCGACAGCAAAACCGCAGGTCAGAACGGCCTGCGGGGCGGGGATACCTCGTGGACTTGCCGGGATAGCCGGATGAACGGTGGCTAACGGCGCGGCGGCCCGCTGAGCTATCCGAGCGCGGCAGCGCACGCTGGGTGACAGAAGAGGCGAACGGCCCCTCTGTCCCCTTCTCATTGCCTCACTGGCCTCTGTCGTCTTCCCGTCCCGCCGCTCTCAGCGCTCTTCCCCTCCCCGCTGCTTTCGGCGCCTTCTCCTCCCCGCTGGTTGAGGAGGCTGCGTTTCGCAGCCGTCTCGAAACCAAGGGGCCAGCCGGAATGCGGGGAGCTTGACACGACAGCGCTCACGCAAGCCTGGCGGCCTGGCTTCGCCTTCGGTTGGATGGAGGAAGGGGCACAATCGACCCTTCTTCCACCCCGTTGCGGCGCGTCGGGGGAGGCGTATGGCGGGATCGGTGGTGCAGATCGCGCGACACTGCGGCGCGCGACGCACCGCCGAGGCGCTGGAGGAGGATATGTCAGACCTGCAAACAAGCGTCAAAAACATAGAGCGGATGGTCGCGGTAATGGGCCTGGTGGTGGTCTTTTTCATCACCGGGGGGCCATCTGGCCTGGTCTTGGCCGTTCTCGGGGTAGGCGCGCTGGTTGCCTGGCGCCAGACGAAACGAGAGCAGGCGAAGTATTACTAGCCGGGATCGCCACTACGGGAAGGCTGGGGAGGCATGAGTTCGATTTTGGGATGGGCGATCTTGGGCTTTGGCGAGGGCGGAGGTAGCGCCGCCTTTACTCGGGGCGCTTACGGGTTGCTCGTGTCCTCGCGGACCTTCTGGGTGGCAATAGGGGCAGTCCTGACCCTCTGCCGCCGCAAGACCGGAAGGGGGTGCCGTCGGGGAAGGGCGTAGACATCGGCGGC
>WRIF01000332.1 GCA_009782865.1 Promicromonosporaceae bacterium | reverse complement strand
TGGCACCCCGGTCTATGTCCAGCTCACCTTCTGGGGGGCGCTAAGCCTGCTCTACCCACGGCTGTCGCTGGGCATCCCCTTTGGCCCGAGCTTTGCCAGCATCGAGACCGTCACCGTGGTCACGGCCTTCTGGGCGGCCCTGTTTGGCCTGGCGTTCAACGAGGCGGCCTATCTTGCCGAGATCATCCGCGCCGGCCTGCGCTCGGTCGACCCCGGGCAGGAGGAGGCGGCGGTGGCGCTCGGGATGCGGCCGGGGCTGCTCCTGCGCCGGGTGGTGCTGCCCCAGGCGATGCGGGTGATCGTGCCGCCGCTGGGCAACGAGACCATCTCGATGTTGAAGACCACCTCGTTGGTGATTGCGGTGCCGTTCACCCTGGACCTGTTCTACGCCACCTCCGCCCTCGGCAATCGCCTGTACCGGCCCATCCCGATGCTGGTCATCGCCTCGATCTGGTATCTGCTCATCACCTCGGCGCTGATGCTGGGGCAGTCGTACCTCGAGCGCTACTTCGGCAAGGGATTTGGCGCCGGCCAGACACGCAGGCGGTTGGCTGCCGGAGGTTGGGCCCGCAGGGGGCGTAGGCTCTTTCGGCAGCGGGCCATCCAGGCGGCCGGCACTACCGACGACGACGAGTTTTTGGAGGTCACCCCATGAGCGGGCCCACCCCGGTGCCGATGGTCGAGGTGCGCGACGTCCACAAGGAGTTTGGCCATGACGGCCCCCACGTCCTCAAGGGGGTGAGCCTCACGGTGGGGCGCGGCTCGGTCACGGTGGTCCTGGGCCCATCCGGCTCGGGCAAGTCCACCCTGCTGCGCTGCATCAACGAGCTTGAAGACATCCAGGCCGGGGCGATCTACGTGGACGGTGAACGCATGGGGTATCGCGAGCAGGGCGGAGTGCTCCGCCGCCTGCACCCCAAGGAGATAGCCAGGCAGCGCACCAAGATCGGCATGGTCTTTCAGCGCTTTCACCTCTTCCCCCATCTGACCGCGCTGCAGAACGTGACGGCGGCCCCCATCCACGTGCTGCGCCAGCCCAAGGAGCAGGCGGGCGCACGGGGCAGGGAACTGCTGGCCCGGGTAGGCCTGGCCGACCGCGCCGACTATTACCCGGCCCAACTCTCGGGCGGACAGCAACAGCGGGTGGCCATCGCCCGGGCGCTGGCCATGGGACCGGAGCTGATGCTGTTCGACGAGCCGACCTCCGCCCTCGACCCGGAGTTGGTGGGGGAGGTGCTGTCCGTGATGCGGGACCTCGCCACCAGTGGGATGACCATGATCGTGGTGACCCACGAGATCGGCTTCGCGCGGGAGGTGGCCGATCACGTGGTGTTCATGGATGGGGGAGTGATCGTCGAGGAGGGCCCGCCGACGGCCGTGCTGGGCCACCCGCAGAGCCCCCGCCTGCGGGACTTCCTGGCGCATGTGCTGTGACCCTGCCAGGCGGACGAGGCCAGATTTGCGAGAAACCCGGCCCCTTACGGCGTTGCGCGTAGCATCTGGGACCGGGCAGGCGAACAATTGAGCCTATGCGTAGAGCGAAAATTGTCTGCACCACTGGTCCCGCCGTTTCCACCCCCGAGAAGCTCCGCGAGCTGATCTCCGCGGGGATGGACGTGGCCCGAATCAACCGGAGCCACGGCTCCTATGCCGAGCACGAGGCGATCTACGCCAATGTGCGTCAGGCCGCCAAGGACGTTGGTCGCAACGTCGCCATCCTCGTTGACCTGCAGGGCCCCAAGATTCGCCTGGGCAAGTTTGAGGTCGAGGACAAGAAGTACTACCTGAACGTGGGCGACAAGTTCACCATCACCATCGAGGACGTGATCGGCAACCAGGAGATGGTTGGCACCACGCACAAGATGCTGAACACCGACGCCAAGGTGGGGGACCCGCTGCTGATTGACGACGGCAAGGTGCGCCTGCGCGTCACCGAGATCGACGGCCCGCGCGTCCACACGGTGGTCGAGATTCCCGGCAACGTGTCCGACTCCAAGGGCATCAACCTGCCGGGCGCTGCCGTCTCGGTGCCGGCGATGTCGGAGAAGGACGAGGATGACCTGCGGTGGGCGTTGAAGATTGGCGCCGACTACATTGCCCTGTCGTTTGTGCGCGATGCCGCCGACTATGACGCGGTGCGGGCGATCATGGACGAAGAGGGCCGGGTGGTCCCGGTGATCGCCAAGCTGGAGAAGCCGCAGGCCATTGAGAACCTTGAAGAGGTGATCGCCGCGTTCGACGCCTTCATGGTGGCCCGTGGTGACCTGGCCGTGGAGATGCCCTTGGACGAGGTTCCGCTGATTCAGAAGCGGATCGTGGAGCTGGCGCGCCGCAATGCCAAGCCGGTGATCGTGGCCACCCAGGTGCTGGAGTCCATGACCGAGAACCCCCTGCCGACGCGCGCTGAGGCCTCTGACTGCGCCAATGCGGTGCTCGATGGCGCCGATGCGGTCATGCTCTCGGGGGAGACGTCGATGGGTAAGTTCCCCATCGAGGCCTGCTCCACCATGGCCCAGATCATTGAGACCACAGAGCGCCTGGGTTCGGCCCGCATCGCCCCGTTGGGCACTCGGGCCTCGACCCGCTCGGGCGTGATGACGGAGGCGGCGAAGAACATTGGTGAGCAGTTGGGCGCCAAGTACTTTGTGACGTTCACGCAGTCGGGTGACTCGGCCCGGCGGATGTCGCGCCTGCGCTCGCAGATTCCCCTGCTGGCCTTCACCCCCTCGGACGCCACCGCCAAGGCCTTGGCCCTGTCTTGG
>WRIF01000331.1 GCA_009782865.1 Promicromonosporaceae bacterium | reverse complement strand
CGAGATGGCCTGCTTTGACGCCACCGGAGCCCCGGTGCCTGCCGCCGACGTTTCCGCCCTGGAGGGCAACAGCGTGGACGGTTCGCGCGGCCCGGTGCAACCTGGAGACACCGAGCTCTACCTTGACGGAGGGTCCCTGGTGACCAACAGCGCCTACTGCGCCTTCTCGATCTCCGTGACCGCCGATCTGGGCACCTACGTCAACGGGGCAGGGCAGATCGACTCGGCCGCATTGGCCGCAGGCATCGCAGACGCCACGCTCGATGTCCTCAACCCGCTGCAACTGAACATCACTGCCCAAACCACTGCGGGAGCCGACGAGGTCGATTCCTCCTCCGACGTCGTGCGCTATACCGCCGTCGTGTCCAATGTCGGCACGCTGCCGGTAGGAGATGTCACCCTCGACCCGCCGGCCGACTTCCCCGGCCTCGGAACCCCCCTTGACAACTGGACCTGCGATACCGACTCGATTCCCCCCGGGGGCGAAGCCAGCTGCTACATCGACTACCAGGTGGTGCAGCCAGACCTGGACTCCGGACCGCCAGACCTGCCCGTCTCCTCGGTGGCGCATGGCATCTCCGGGGTGAGCGTCGACGATCCGAACGCCCTCCCAGTCACCTCCAACGATTCCACCGCCACGATTCCGATCGTCGGCGACCCAGCCCTGGAGTTGGAGAAGAGCGTCAGCCCCACGGACGACGTGCGCCTGGGAGACACGGTCACCTACACCTTCGTGGTGACCAACACCGGAAACGTCACGGTCGACAACATCACCATTACCGAGGAAGGCTTCACCGGCTCAGGGAATCTGGGAGACAATGTGTGCGGCCCAGCGGTGACGGCCCTGGCTCCGGGCGCCACCGCCACCTGCACGGCCACCTACGTGGCCACCGCCGATGACGTCGCCGCCGGCACCGTCACCAACACGGCCTTCGCCAGTGGAACAGACGGGGACGGCGATGAGGTCGCTTCCCCGGATGCGCAGGCCAACTTCACCCTGAGCGACCAGCCCCCCAGGCCGACCCCGGTCATTTCGGTCAGCCCAACCCCATCGGCCAGTCCCGGGCCATCTAGCAGCCCGCGGCCTTCCGGCAGCCCCCGTCCCGCGCCGACGCCCCCAAAGTCACCGCTGCCACCCACCTGGACTGCGGCACCCCAAGTCGTGCCATCGCCCTATGTGCCGGCACCCCTAAACCCGGACCTAATCCACACCGGTGGTCAGATACCGCGCACCGGTGATTCCGGAGGCGCCGAAATGGTGGCGGCGTTCAGCCTGGTCCTGGTCGGAACGGCCACGACCGTCGCCGTCTGGCGACGCAGTCACCGGGTTGAGCCGGCCAAGAGCCGTCGTGACTAGACCAAACCGGCTTGGCCTCCCGCAAACACGAGAGGCCAGGCCGGTATGGGTGCGCTTCGGCCAGGGGGCCGGAACGCCATAGCGCTAGTTGCCGGCGACAACCTGCAGCGATTCGCGCGCGGCAGCGGCGACCGCGTCGGCGGTCACGCCGTACTCGGCGAACAGCTTCTCGGCCGGCGCCGAGGCGCCGAACGTCTCGATGGAGACGATGCGGCCCGCATCTCCCACATACTCGCGCCAGCCGAGGGCCAGGCCCGCCTCGACCGCCACCCGAGCCTTGACCGACGACGGCAGCACCGACTCCCGGTACACCGGCGACTGCTTGGCAAACCACTCAAGGCAGGGCGCCGAGACCACCCGGGCCTTGACGCCCTCGGCGGCCAGGGCCTCGCGAGCGGCGACGGCCAACTGCACCTCAGAGCCGGTGCCGATCAGGATGACATCGGGGTTGCCGCCCTCGGCGTCGATCAGGGTGTAGGCGCCCTTGAGCACCTCAGAGGCCGGGGCGAAGCCCTGCTCGCCGCGCGGGAAGGTGGGCAGGTTCTGACGCGACAAGATGATGCCGGCCGGGTTCGAGGTGTTCTCGATGATGCCCTGCCAGGCGACGGCGGTCTCGTTCGCATCGGCGGGGCGCACGATGTCCAGGTTGGGAATGGCGCGATAGGCCCACAGGTGCTCCACCGGCTGGTGGGTGGGGCCATCCTCTCCCAGGCCAATCGAATCGTGCGTCCACACGAAGATCGACGGGGTGCCCATCAGGGCGGCCAGGCGAACCGAGCCGCGCATGTAGTCGGCAAACTGGAAGAAGGTGCCGCCATAGGCGCGGGTCAGGCCGTTGAGGCAGATGCCGTTGAGGATCGCGCCCATGCCATGCTCGCGGATGCCGAAGTGCAGGGTGCGACCGTAGGGGCCACCAGACCAGGTGCGAGTCTGGTGCTTGGCCGGAATGAAGGAGGGCTCACCGTCCATGGTGGTGTTGTTGGAACCGGCGAGGTCGGCCGAGCCGCCCCACAGTTCAGGCAGCACCGGGGCCAGGGCGGTCAGCACCTTGCCCGACGCCACGCGGGTGGCCACCGAGGTGCCGGCCTCCCAGGTGGGCAGGGCCGCGGTCCAGTCGGCGGGCAGTTCCTTGCGCTCCAGACGCTCCAGCAGGGCGGCGCGCTCCGGGTTGGCCGAACGCCAGGCACCGAAGGCGGCATCCCAGGCGGCACGCTCAACGCCCTGCCGTTGTCCGACCGCGCGGGTGTAGGCAAGCACCTCATCGGCGATCTGGAACGACTTCGCCGGGTCGAGGCCCAGGGCCTCCTTGAGGCCGGCCACCTCCGCGGCGCCCAAGGCGGAGCCGTGGATGGCGTAGGTGTCCTGCTTGCCGGGCGAAGGCCAACCGATGATGGTGTTGAGGGCGATCAGC
>WRIF01000330.1 GCA_009782865.1 Promicromonosporaceae bacterium | reverse complement strand
CACGTCGCGCGCCCACCGCACTACCTGCGGCACCCGTTCCGGGTTGTGGGTGCGCTCCAGGGTGCGCAAGACGTGCGGCACGGCGCTCTGCATGCCGATACTCACCCGCGTGAACCCGCCCGCGGCCAGGGCGGCCAGGTACTCGGCGTCCACCGAATCAGGGTTGGCCTCGGTGGTCACCTCGGCTCCGGGGGCTAGGCCCCAGGTGTTGCGAACGCCGTCCAGCAGCCGCAGCAGGTCTCCGGCGGGCAGCAAAGTCGGGGTGCCGCCGCCGAAGAACACGGTGTCGACGGGAGGAGGCGGCTGTCCTTGGTTCCGGCTTGTTGAAGGGTTCTGGGTTTCGAGACGCGATCCTGCGGATCGCTCCTCAGCCGGCGAGAGGGGGGGCCGCTCGCGCAGGAAGCGGCCGGCGGCGGCCACCTCCTGCAGCGCCGTGTCGGCGTACGCCAACTGGGAGGCACCCCCACCCAGTTCGGGAGCCGTGTAGGTGTTGAAGTCGCAGTAGCCACAGCGGGCGGCGCAGAACGGGACGTGCAGGTATACCGAGAAGGTCACTTCTTCTTGGGCTCGTCGGTTGATAGGGCGGCAATGAAGGCGTCCTTGGGCACCTCGACGGTGCCGATCATCTTCATGCGCTTCTTGCCCTCCTTCTGCTTTTCAAGCAGCTTGCGCTTGCGCGAGATGTCGCCGCCGTAACACTTGGCGAGCACATCCTTGCGGATGGCGCGAATGTTCTCGCGGGCGATGATGCGCGAACCGACGGCCGCCTGGATCGGCACCTCGAACTGCTGTCTCGGGATGAGCTTGCGCAGCTTGCCGACCATGGTCACCCCGTAGTCGTAGGCCTTGTCCTTGTGCACAATCGCGGAGAAGGCGTCAACCTGCTCACCCTGCAGCAGGATGTCCACCTTGACCAGGTCGGCCACCTGATCGCCGGCGGGCTCGTAGTCCAGCGAGGCGTAGCCGCGGGTGCGGGACTTGAGCTGGTCAAAGAAGTCGAAGACGATCTCGGCCAGCGGCAGCGTGTAGCGCATCTCGACGCGATCAGAGGAGAGGTAGTCCATGCCGAGGGTGGTGCCGCGCCGCTCCATGCAGAGGGTCATGACGTCACCGATGAACTCCGACGGGGTGAGGATGGTGGCCTTGACGACCGGCTCGCGCACCTCCTTGATCTTGCCGCCGGGGAACTCCGAGGGGTTGGTGACGCGCACCTCGGTGCCGTCTTCCTGCGTGACGTCGTAGATGACGTTCGGGGCGGTGGAGATGAGGTCGAGCTTGAACTCGCGCTCCAGGCGCTCCCTGATGATCTCCAGGTGCAGCAGTCCCAGGAAGCCACAGCGGAAGCCGAAGCCGAGGGCCACGGACGTCTCCGGCTCGTAGTTCAGGGAGGCGTCGTTGAGCTTGAGCTTGTCGAGGGCCTCGCGCAGCGCCGGGTAGTCGGAGCCGTCGATGGGATAGAGGCCGGAGAACACCATGGGCTTGGGGTCGTTGTACCCGGCCAGGGGCGCGGCGGCGGGGACGACGTTCGAGGTCACCGTGTCGCCAACCTTGGACTGCCGCACGTCCTTGACGCCGGTGATCAGATAGCCCACCTCACCGACCCCGATCCCCTTGGTGGGCACGGGCTCCGGGGAGATGACGCCGATCTCGAGGACCTCGTGGGTCACGCCCGATGACATCATCTTGACGCGCTCGCGCGGGCTGAGGTTGCCGTCCACCACGCGGACATAGGTGACCACCCCCCGGTAGACGTCGTATACCGAGTCGAAGATCATGGCGCGGGCGGGGGCGGCGGCGTCACCGACGGGGGCGGGGACGCGCTCGACGATGCGGTTCAGCAGTTCGGGGACGCCGTGGCCCGTCTTCCCGGAGACGCGCAACACGTCGTCGGGATCGGAGCCAACCAGGTTGGCGATCTCCTCGGCGTACTTCTCGGGCTGCGCGGCCGGCAGGTCGATCTTGTTGAGAACCGGGATGATCTCCAGGTCGTTTTCCAGGGCCAGGTACAGGTTGGCCAGGGTCTGCGCCTCGATGCCTTGCGCGGCATCGACCAGCAGCACGGCGCCCTCACAGGCGGCCAGGGAGCGGGAGACCTCGTAGGAGAAGTCGACGTGGCCGGGGGTGTCGATCATGTTCAGCGCGAAGGCGTCGTCGCCTACCTGCCAGGGCATGCGAACCGCCTGGCTCTTGATGGTGATGCCGCGCTCGCGCTCGATGTCCATGCGGTCGAGGTACTGGGCGCGCATCACGCGGTCTTCCACCACGCCGGTGAGCTGCAGCATGCGGTCGGCCAGGGTGGACTTGCCGTGGTCGATGTGCGCGATGATGCAGAAGTTGCGGATCAGCCCGGGCGCGGTCGAGTTTGGCTCGATGCGCCCCAGCAGGGCAGGGCTCAGGGTCATGACTTCTTTTCGGGGACGGCGTGGGATAAGACGGTGCCCGATTATCTCACGGACGGCGAGGTGGCCCAAGGGCGAGGGCAGACGACTTGGGGGGCGCGCCGACAATGGCACGCCCCCCAAGTGTTGAGGTTCGGTGAATCAGACCTCGACGATTTCGACGACCTTGCGGCCGCGCTTGGTGGCGAACCTGACGGCGCCAGCGGTGAGGGCGAACAGGGTGTCGTCGCCGCCGCGGCCCACGTTCTCGCCGGGGTGGTGGTGGGTGCCGCGCTGGCGGACGAGGATCTCGCCAGCCTTGACGACCTGGCCGCCGTAACGCTTCACGCCAAGGGACTTGGCGTTCGAGTCGCGGCCGTTGCGGGAGGAGCTTGC
>WRIF01000329.1 GCA_009782865.1 Promicromonosporaceae bacterium | reverse complement strand
TCGTCGACGGCCGCGGCCCGCTCGGCGGGCTGGTAGCGCCAGGCCACCGACAGCACGGAGGTGAGCCCGGGGGTAAGCACCCGGCGCAGGGGGGAGGGGTCTTCGGCGACGGTGGAGATGATGTCGAGCTCGGAGCGGGCGGCGTCTAGCTGCTGGACGACGGCCACCTCTAGCTCGCCCTCCTGAGAGGAGCTGAAGGGCAGCGGGCGGCGGGACACCGCGGGAGGGTCGGTCGCCAATAGCTCGTCTAGGGGGGCCAGGCGAACCCAAGGGGCATCGTCGAGGGCGCGCAGCGGGGCTAGGAGGTATTCGACCGCCGGGTTCCAGTTGCGTGGGAAGACGACCAGCAGATGGGTGTCACGCCCGAAGTTGTCCGCCGAGACCATCGCGGTCTCGGCGAGCACGCGCTGCACGATCTCCGCGCGCGACATGGCCAGCGGCGTGGGTCCGGTCACCTCGGTGGCGCGGTGCAGCAGTTCGGAGAGGGTGGCATCGGCAATCAGCGCCGAGATGTAGCCCTCTTGAACCTCGACCTCGGCCCGGCCGGTGACGGTGCCGAGGTGTGCCTCCAGGCCGGCCTCCACCACCGCGGTGGTGATCGAGGCGGCGCGCGCCGTGCCCAGGGTCTCCAGGTCTGGCACCGGCGCCCCTCCCGGCCAGCCGAGCACCGGCCCCCAGCCTTCCGGGGGTTCCCAGGCGGGGACGATGGGGGAGAACACGATGTCGGACAGGCCGTACTCGCTGAGGCCCGCCCGGGAAAGGGCCGCGAGGTCGGGATCGTAGGCGGGCAGGCGATACTTCGGGGCGGCCGTCTCCAGCAACGCCTCGGCCCAGGCCTGAAGTTCAGGGTCCGGCGAGTGCAGGGCCGCGGCGATGACGGCGGGATCGACCGCCAGGGCGAGGGCGTCCGGGCCGTAGTGCAGGGTGCCGGTGGCCTGCGCCACCTCGAGGAGCTGACCGAGGGAGTTGCCGGAGCGGGTCAGGGAGGCCAGCTGCTCCAGGTACTCGGCGGTGGGCCGCTGCTCTTGCAGGGTCAGCCCACTGCCGTGGTCGGCGCCGCCGGGCTCCCAGCGGACGGGCGGGCCGGTGAGGGGGGCAATCAGGGAGACCTGAACGTTGTCGGCGGGTGTCCCGTCGGTGGCGCCGGAGGCCGGGTCCCAGATCATGAAGGTGCGAACCTGGGCCAGGGGCTCGTCGGGCCGCTCGCCTCCCCGATCAAAGACGGTCACCGCCATCTCGCGCGGGCCGCGCGGCCCCTCCCCGAGGGCGAGGGTGTCGATGGCTAGGGTCACCGAGGCCGGGGCCGACTCGCCGGGGGCTAGCGGCTCTAGGCCCTCTACGGCGTGCGGGGTCATGTCCGGGGCGATGGGGCCGTACACCCAGTCGGCGAGGGCGGAGCGGGAACCGACCGGCCGCCAGCCCACCCACACCTCGACCACCGGGTCCACCAGGGTGGCGTCGGTCTGATTGGTGACGATCACCGAGACCGTGAACTTGTCTCCCGGCCACACCACCGCCGGGTCCACGGACTCTAGGGACAGGGGCGGGAGCAGATCGGGGCTCGCGGAAGGCGCCTGGCCCGTCTCCGGCAGGCGGCCGAGGGTCTGCGGAGTGATGACGGGCGCAGAGGTGGTGACGGGCGCCGGGGTGGCGGCGGCCTGCGGGGTGGCGGCGGACGCCGGGGCCGCCAGCGCGGACGGGACGAGCAGGCCGGTGAGCAGGCCGGTGAGCAGGGGGATGCCGGGGCGCGGGCGGGGACGGCGGGCGGTCATGCGTCCACAATCGGGAGGCTGAGTTCGGGCTCACGCTGCAGCAGCTGGCGCGCCACCTGGGCGAGGCGCTGCTCATTGGGGTAGCTCAGGCGCTGGGCGAGGGTCGCCACCGGCACCCAGAAGGCGTCCTCGGCCTCCTGGTCGGGGTCTTCCTCGACCGTCAGCCGCCCGCCGACCATGGTGAGCAGGTAGTGGTGAACCAGCTTGTGGACGCGCCGGGTGTCGCCGGAGAACCAGTAGTCGATGACGCCGAGCTGGGCTCGAATCTGCCCGTGGATGCCGGTCTCCTCTCGCACCTCACGGATGGCCGCCTGCGGCGCCGTCTCGGCGCCCTCCAGGTGCCCCTTGGGCAGGCACCACTCGAGGCGGCCGGCGCGGTTGCGGCGGGTGATGACGGCGGCCATCGGACCGGCCTCCTCGCCCTCGGGCGCCCGCACCACCACACCTCCGGCGCTGAACTCCTCCACGATGGGCAGGCCCGAGACCTGCGCGGGGGTTAGGCGTCCGCTCGAGGTGGCGGATGAGGGGCGCAGGCGGCGGGGATCGACCTTGAGGCGAGCCCCGCCTGGGGGCAGCGGCCCGGCCGGTGGTTGTGGTCCGTGGCCGGCCTGGGCCGCGGAGTTGGCCATTCGCCGGGCGGTGCGCAGGGCGGCCAGTTCGCCCGGGGTTGGCACCCCCGCCGGGTGCGACGCCGACGGGGCCGGGTCTTCGCCGCTGGTGTCTGTGCTGACCTTGCCGTTGCCTGCGGAGACCTGGGGCACTGCGGTGACCTGGGACTCTGCGGCGACCTGGGCGGTGGCGTCCTCGGCGGCCTGGATGGTGGCAGCAGGGTCGGCCTCCGCGGCGGTCAGCCGGGCGGCCACCGTGGCCGGGCTGGGACGCAGCCGCCCGCTCCGTGCGGGGCTGGGTCGGGCTGGGTTGGGCTGGGCCGGGCTGGGTTGGGCCGGGCCGTCTTGAGTCGGGATATGTCGGGCCGGGCCGCCTGGGGTAGGGGTGTCCTGGGCCAGGCT
>WRIF01000328.1 GCA_009782865.1 Promicromonosporaceae bacterium | reverse complement strand
CTGGAACATGCTCTCTTCCCACGATTCTCCCCGGATTCGCACCGTGACGGGCTCGGCCCGCCTGGTCGAGGCGGCGGCCGCCCTGCTGATCGGCCTGCCCCGGACGCCGGTGTTGTTCATGGGCGAGGAGGGCGGGTTCACCGGCTCGATCGGCGAGGCGGGCCGGCGCACCATGCCCTGGGACCAGGTCGCCTCCGGAGGGGGACCCGACTGGGATGGCCAGGCCTTCGAGTCGTGGCGGGCCCTCATCGCCGCCCGCCAGGGCTCCCCGGCGCTGCAGGCTGGGGGCTTGAGGTGGGTGCACGTTGGTGAAGACGCGGTCGCCTTCCTGCGCGAGACCAGCCAGGAGCGGGTGCTGGTGGTGGTGGCCCGGACGGCCTGGGAGGGCCTGCGCCTGCCGGCATGGCTGCGCGAGGGGGAGGTTGAGGTGCTGGTCGCCGGGGTGTTTGGTGCCCCTGAGCTGACGGACCACGCCGATTCGCTTGCCATTTCCGGCGATCCCGGTGTCGGCGTCTATCGCCTCGCCTGACTACCGCCCTGGCTGCCGGCGCCCTGTCACCATCGTTCTGGATACCCGATCTCGATGGCGGACACCTCATCGAGGGCGTCGCGAACCTGGGGCGGCAGGTCCAGGTCGACGGCGGCCAGCGCCTGACGCAGCTGGGCGGGGGTGCGCGCGCCGACCAGGGCAGAGGTCACCCCTGGGCGGCCCCACAGCCAGGCCAGCGCCACCTCTGATGGGTTGCGACCCAGCCCGGCCGAGGCGGTGGCCACCGCCTCGGTGATCCGGGCGGCCTCCCCGGTCAGGTACGGCTCCACAAAGCGGGCGAATCCGGTCGAGGCCGCCCGCGAGTCCACCGGGATCGAATGCCGGTACTTGCCGGTGAGCACGCCCCGCCCTTGGGGCGACCAGGCCAGGAGGCCGGTGCCCAGCGCGTCCGCGGCGGGAAGCACCTCGCGCTCTACGCCTCGCTGCAGCAGCGAGTACTCGCAGGCGTGGGCGGTCAGGGTCAGGCCGTCCCCAACCCTCTCGAGCAGCGATGCCAGGCGGGCCGCCGCCCAGCCTGGATGATTGGCAATGCCCACATAGCGGGCCCGCCCAGACTCGACCAGGAGGCGTAGGGCCGTCGCCGTCTCCTCCAAGGGGGTGCTCGCATCGGGACTGCCCACCAGGTAGAGGTCCACATGGTCCAGCCCCAGCCGCGCCAGGGAGTGGTCCACATCCGAGATCAGGGCGCGCCGGGACGCCCCCGAACTGCCCGTCAGGCTGATCACCAGCTCGTCGCGGGCCAGGCCGGTGGTCAGCAGTTCGCGCAGAACCAGCTCCGCATCCCCGCCGCCATAGGAGGCAGAGACATCGACCAGGTTGCCGCCGGCGTCGAGGAAGGTATTCAACTGCTCGGCCGCCGCCGCGAGGTCGGTGCCGCGCCCCCACGTCATCGTGCCCAGGGCCAGGGCCGATACGCGAAGACCAGAACTGCCGACTTTGTTGAAGCGCATCCCGTTAGGTTAGTCGAGCGCGGGTAGGGTGTGGGGCCATGAGCATCCTGGTTGCGTCAGAGATGAGCCCCCTGGAGGCGATTGTCCTCGGCATTGTGCAAGGGATCACGGAGTTTCTCCCGGTCTCGTCTACCGGGCACCTGACGGTCACCACCGCCCTGTTCAACCACCCCATCGACGATGCGGGAGTCACCGCGTTCACCGCCATCATCCAGGTGGGCACGCTCTTCGCCGTCGTCGGCTTCTTCTGGCGGGACCTGTGGCGCCTCTTTACCGCCTGGCTGCGCGGCCTCTTCCGCCCGGACTCGCGCGGCGAGGACTACCGAATGGCGTGGCTCGTCATCCTCGGCTCCATCCCCATCGGCCTGGTCGGGTTCTTCCTGCGCGGGGTGATCTCCGGGGTGTTGCGCAACCTGTGGGTGGTGGTGGGAGCCCTGGTCCTCTGGTCGGGGGCGATGTGGCTCGCCGAGCGGTACGGCACCCGCGACCGGTTTGAGCGGGACCTGACGGTAAAGGATGCGCTCATCGTCGGCGCGGTGCAGTGCCTCGCCCTCATTCCGGGCGTCTCTCGCTCCGGCGCCACCATCTCCGCCGGACTCTTCCGCGGCCTGGACCGCGTGGTCGCCACCCGCCTGTCCTTCCTGATGTCGATCCCCTCGCTCCTGGCCGCCGGCGCCTTCCAGGCGCTGACCGAGTACCAGGCCATCGGGGATTCGGTCGGCTGGGCCGCCACCGGCCTGGCCACCCTCATCTCCGGCCTGGTGGGCGTCGCCGCCATCGCCTGGCTGCTCCGCCTGGTTGCCAGGCGGCCAATCTCGGTGTTCATCTGGTACCGCCTGGCCTTTGCGGCGCTGATCTCCGGGCTAATCGTCACCGGGGTGGTGGTGGCATGATCACCTGGCCCCGCCCCGCCGTGCCGCGCGTGGTCGGCCAGAGCCCCGCCCCGGTGCTGGTACACGACTCCGCCACCGGCCAGCTCACCGAGGCCGCCCCCGGACCGCACGCCACGCTCTACGCCTGCGGCATCACCCCCTACGACGCCACCCACCTCGGGCACGCCAACACCTACCTCGCCTTTGACCTGCTGCAGCGCACCTGGCTGGATGCCGGCAAGTACGTCCACTACGCCTCCAACGTCACCGACGTTGACGATCCACTGCTGGAACGGGCGGCCGCCACCGGGGTTGACTGGCGAACGTTGGCCCGCGAGCAGACCGACCTGTTCCGCCGCGACATGGCCGCCCTGCGCCTCCTGCCGCCGGCCACCTGGATCACGGTGGTCGAG
>WRIF01000327.1 GCA_009782865.1 Promicromonosporaceae bacterium | reverse complement strand
TGGCCGCGTTCTTCACCGACGAACTCGCCGCGCAGGCCCCAACGGCCGATGCCGTGGGCAAGGAGCGCTACGCCCGCGCCTCCCGCTACTTCCTCGGCGCGGCGGTCGATCTGGAAGAGACGTACGAGTGGGGCCGCGAGGAGCTGGCGCGCATCATTGCCGAGCAGACCGAGGTGGCCGCGCAGATCGCCGGGCCCGGCGCCTCGGTCGAAGATGCGGTCGCCGCCCTCGACGCCGACCAGGGTCGCAAGCTACAGGGCACCGAGGCGCTGCAGCAATGGATGCAGGCCACCGCCGACCAGGCCATGCGTGACCTCGACGGCACCCACTTCGACATCGACGACCGTGTCAAGACCATCGAAGGCTGCATCGCCTCAACCCCGTCTGGCGCCATCTACTACACCCCGCCGTCGGACGACTTTTCTCGCCCCGGCCGCATGTGGTGGTCGGTTCCCCCCGGGGTCACCGAGTTCAACACGTGGCGTGAGAAGACCACCGTCTACCACGAGGGCGTCCCCGGACACCACCTGCAGATCGCGCAGGCCGTGGCCGACCGCGACCGGCTCAACGACTGGCGCCGGGGCATGTGCTTCGTCTCGGGCAACGGCGAGGGCTGGGCCCTGTACGCCGAGCAGCTGATGGACGAACTTGGCTACCTCTCCGATCCGGGCGACCGCCTCGGCATGCTCGACGCTCAACGGATGCGCGCCGCCCGCGTCGTCTTCGACATCGGCGTCCACCTGTCCCTGCCCGCCCCGGCCGAGTGGGGCGGCGGCACCTGGGACGCCGACAAGGCCTGGCCGTTCCTGCGGGCCAACGTCAACATGCCAGAGGAGTTCATCCGCTTTGAGTGGCTGCGCTACCTGGGCTGGCCCGGCCAGGCGCCGTCGTACAAGATCGGCCAGCGCCTCTGGCTGGACGTGCGCGCCGCCGACCAAGCCAAGGCCGCCGCGGCCGGGACCGCCTGGGATGCCAAGGCGTTCCACGCCCGCGCCCTGTCGGTCGGCATGGTGGGCCTCGACGTGCTCAAGGCGGCGATGGCGTAGTGGCCAGCGCCCATCTAGTGCTCGCCTCGGGCTCGCCCGCCCGGCTGGCGATCCTGCGCGGCGCGGGGGTCGCCCCCTCCGTGGTGGTCTCCGAGGTCGACGAGGAGGACGCCCTGGCCGCCGCCCGCGAGCGGTTCGGAGAACTCGCGCCCGCCGAGGCAGTGCTCGCCCTGGCGCAGGCGAAGGCCGAGGCGGTGGCGTCGTCGCTGCTGGCCCAAGAGGCCGAGGCTGACGCCATCGGCGTGCAGGTTGCCGACTCCGTGCTGCTGGGCTGCGATTCGATGCTGGAGATCGACGGGGAGGTGCGCTCCAAGCCCGGCACCCCGGCGGAGGCCCTGCGCTGCTGGCGTCAGCAGCGGGGCCGCACCGGCGTGCTGCACACCGGCCACTGGCTGATCGACCTGCGTTCGCCGGGCCGCGGCGGCACCGGGGGCACCCTCGGCGCCACCTCCTCGACCACCGTCACCTTCGCCGACCTCGACGATGACGAAATCGCCGCCTACATCGCCACCGGCGAGCCGCTCCACGTGGCGGGCGCCTTCACCATCGACGGCCTCGGCGGGCCGTACATCGACCGCATCGAGGGAGACCACCACGGCGTAATCGGCCTCTCCCTACCCCTCTTGCGCGAACTGCTCGCCAAGATGGGCCTGAAGTTCTCCCATCTCCGCAACCCCTAATGAAAGGCAGGGATCAATGACGATCCGCAAAGTTCTGATCGCCAACCGTGGCGAGATCGCCGTCCGCATCGAGAAGGCCTGCGCCCGCGCCGGCCTGCAGTCGGTGGCGGTGTACGCCGAACCGGACCGCGGCGGCCTTCACTCGCGCTTTGCCGACGAGGCCTACCCCCTGGGCAGCACCTCGCTCGACAAGGATCTGCTCGGCTCGTCGGCCTCGGCCCGTCAGGCCTACCTGGACGCCACGATGCTGCTGCGCATCGCCCGGAAGAACCGGGTCGATGCGATCCACCCCGGCTACGGCTTCTTTGCCGAGGACCCGGACTTCGCCCGGCAGGTGATCGACGCCCGCCTGGCCTGGATCGGCCCCAGCCCCGCGGCCCTGGAGACGGTGACGGCCTTCAACCGCTCGCTGGCGCCGGAGGGGGCCCGGGTCGATCCCGCCCGCCACATCGAGATTCAGCTGCTCGGTGACAGCCACGGCGAGGTCATCGTCGTCGGCACCCGCGACGGCTCGGTGCGTCATCTCGGCCACGCCCTGATCGCCGAGTCTCCGGCCCCGTTCCTGCGCGCGCAGGTGCGCCGCGATCTGGAGACGGCGGCGCTGGCGGCGGTCTCCGCCCTCGGAGTGGTGGTGGCCGGCCCCCTGACCGCAGAGTTCGACCTCGGTGAGGACGGCTCGTTCGCGCTCACCCGGCTCACCCCGCGCCTGACCGTCGGCCACCCCTGCACCGAGGAGGCGTACAACCTCGACCTGGTGCGCGCCCAGCTGCGCATCGCCGCCGGCGAGGGCCTGTGGCTGCAGGGTCCGCTGCCGGCCGTGACGCAGGCCGCCACCGTCCGCGTGGACGCCGCCGACCACGACCTCGACCTGCTGGAGCATCGTGCGGCCTTCATCGCCCTGCCCGACACGCGCCTGGTGCGCGTTGACGCCGGGATCACCCAGGGGCAGGCGGTCTCCGACGAGTTCGACACCCCGCTGGTCAAGTTGACGGCCGCCGCCGAGACTCGCTTTGAGGCGCTGGAGGCCCTGCGCGAGGCGATGCTCGGGGTGGTGATCGACG
>WRIF01000326.1 GCA_009782865.1 Promicromonosporaceae bacterium | reverse complement strand
GTCAGCACCCTGGCCGACACCGGCGGCGTGTCCAAGGTCGCGGTGCGCAACAACTCCGGGCTTGACGACACCGCCGATTGGATGATCTCGTCCAATAAGGCCGACATCGCGCACGGCGACGTGGTCATACTCAATTTCGGCAACGTTGCCATGAGCGCGAACACGGCCATCCCCCCGGCCGGCCTCCTCACCCCCCCGCCCGACAACAACATCGCCACGTCCGGCGTGGGCACCCAGCTCTTCGACATCGGCCTCGCCAACTCCACCTCGACAATCGCCGGCGTCCAGCTCGGCATCAACACCGACGCCTCCGGGAAGCTCTACTTCAAGGTCGTCACCGGCGCGGGCGGCGCAGTAACCGACGTCTACGCCTACAAGGACAACCTGATGCGCGAGGAGGACATGGTCGCCAAGACCGCCGTCTCCATAGACCCGGCCCTGGGGCTCGCGACCGGCGACACGGTGATCCTCGACGCGATCTGGAACGAGGACCACACCGCCTCCACCGGCCTCGGCATCTCCCTCGTGGTGGGC
This sequence comes from Promicromonosporaceae bacterium, assembly GCA_009782865.1. GTDB lineage: Bacteria > Actinomycetota > Actinomycetes > Actinomycetales > Cellulomonadaceae > Xylanimonas. The sequence goes on along the minus strand of WRIF01000326.1, from coordinate 2,259 downwards.
ACGTTCGACCCGGACCTGGCGTACCAGACGCTGAGCTTCGACATACAGTTCGCCAACCAGGGAGCGCGCGTCTTCGCGGCCGAGTACGGCGCCGACAACTTCATCCAAGTCCAGCAGGTCGCCGGCAGCATCTTCACCACCTACGAGGACCAGGCCGACTACAGGTCCGCCATGCTTATCGAGGTCGGCAAGACCTTCCGCCTGAACGGGCAGGACGCGGCGATCAACGTCAACGGCAAGAAGGCCATGACAACCGGCCTCAACCTGAACTTCTCCACCCAGGACGTCCAGGCCCACCTCACCTTCAACTCCGGCAAGACCGGCACCACCACAATCGCCCAGGTCGGCTATGGCGAAGGCTCCATCTTCAGCAAGAACCATTCGCTCACCTTCAGCAAGACCGAGGACGCCAGCATAGTCTACAGCAAGGACCAATACGCCGGCTTCACCGCCCTGCTGAACAACGCCTGCCACCTCACGCAGGAAGTGATCAGCAACTTCAACGGCGGCATGCAGCTCCAGCTCGGCGAAGGCGCGGGCGACCAGAACCGGACGGTGATCGGCCTGAAGTCGATGGCCACCACCGAACTCGGCAAGGTCACGGTCACCGGCAACTTCCAGAAGGGCTCGGCCGTCATCGAAACCCGCATGTTCTCGATCCAGGACGTGATGGGCGGCCAGAAGGGCGACCTGAGGACGAACCCGCCGCTCGCGATGAAGATCATCGAGAAGGCGATTTCGGACGTGTCGGAAATGCGGGCCGTCATCGGCGCGGTGCAGGCCAACCTCCTGCAGACGAACGAGAACAACCTGAGGGTCGCGGTCGAGAACATCACCAAGACCGAATCGTTCATCCGCGACACCGACATGGCGTCCGAGATGACCGATTTCACCAAGTTCCAGATACTCCAGAACGTGGGCGTGTCCATGCTCACCCAGGCCAACGCCATAACACAGAACGTCCTCCAGCTCTTGAGGTAAGGAACATTCCACCGACCCACCCAAGCAATACAGCAAGCGGACCGGAAGGCGAATGTCTTCCGGTCTGTGTTTTTGAGTCGGCTCGGTATGCCGAATTCACCTGATTCGATTCTATTGTAGGTGTAGGGGGCGGCGGAACCTGCAATTACGGCGCGGACCGGCTGCACCCCGTCATGGCGCATCAGAGACGTGCCGCTTTTGTCCCGGACCTATTGCGCTATGACTGCAAATTGAAATAATAATATCGAAATCCGCAATAATGTTTCCCGGAAACGGCCGCTTTTCGGCGTAGCGTGAAACAGCGCGCGACATTTATATTGGAATGGGCGGCGCGCCGATGATTCATCCGACGCTTCGCGGCGTTCCCTCTTTTCATCCTGATGGATATGGAAAGGTCACCATGAACGGCAAGGAACTCATTCTCGATGCGTTGTCGATGCGCCCGACCGACCGAACGCCCTGGGTTCCCTTCGTGGGTTGCCACGGAGGCAAGTTGATCGGCGTGAAGGCGGACCAGTACCTCAAATCCGCCGACCATATCGCCGCCGGGCTGCTGGCGGCCAGGCAACGCTATCGAGCCGACGGGTTGCCCATCGTCTTCGACTTGCAGCTTGAGGCCGAAATCTTCGGATGCCAGTTGAAATGGGCCGAAAACGGGCCTCCGTCCGTTGCCTCTCATCCGCTGGCCGCCGGCCAGACCCTCGCCGACATCCCCGAGTTCGAGCTTGACGCCGGGCGCCTGCCGGTGGTGTGGGACGCGCTCGAGAAAACCAAGGCCGAAATCGGCGGCGATACGGCGCTGTACGGATTGATCTGCGGGCCCTTCACCCTGGCGCTGCACCTGCTCGGCAACGACATCTTCACGGAAATGTTCGACCACTCCGATTATGTGCAGGCCGTGGTGGGGCTCGCGGCGGCCGTGGGCCGGAAGATGGCGGCCGCGTATTTGGAAAAGGGCGCGGACGTCATCGCCATCACCGATCCCATGGTCAGCCAGATTTCGCCGGTGCATTATGACCAGTTCGTCCGGCCGCATATCGATTCCATTTCCCGCGAGGCGACCTTGGCCGGCGGCAAGTCCTGCATTTTCGTATGCGGCGACGCCACCCGCAATTTGGAATCCATGGCCCTGTGCCTGGCCGACGGCTGTTCCATCGACGAGAACATCAGCCTTTCCCTGGCCCGGGATATCATGCGCGAGGCCGGCAAATCGCTTGGCGGCAATATGCGCCTGACGACCGTGTTGCTGTTGGGTACGCCCGACGCCGCGCGGGTCGA
>WRIF01000325.1 GCA_009782865.1 Promicromonosporaceae bacterium | reverse complement strand
GAGCGCTCCGACAAGGACGAGCCTGTTGCGACGCATGGCAACAGACTGACATCACCCCGGCGAGGCGCGCCACCCTCCGCGCCGGGGAGGCACCAGCTCGCTGGCGAAATGGCGTCGGCAGAGCCTGCCGGGGGGGGGGGGGCTTACTTGCGAGTCCGCTTCTCGCGACGCCGCGCCTAACGGCGCTGGCGTGGACGCTGTGCTTACTTGCGAGTCCGCTTCTCGCGGACTCGGACCGAAATCTCGATGGGGGTGCCCTCGAAGCCGAAGGTCTCGCGCAGGCGGCGCTCGATGAAGCGGCGATACTGCGGCTCCAGGAAGCCGGTGGCGAAGATGACAAAGCGCGGCGGGCGGGCCGACGCCTGCGTGGCGAACAGGATGCGCGGCTGCTTGCCGCCCCGCAAGGGATGCGGATGGGCGGCCACCAGTTCCCCGAGGAAGGCGTTGAGGCGGCCGGTCGGGATGCGCGCATCCCACGAGCCCAGCGCCGTCTCGATGGCACCCATCAGGCGGTTGGTGTGCCAGCCGGTCTTGGCCGAGACGTTGACCCGGGGCGCCCACGTCATCTGCACCAGGTCCTGTTCGATCTCCCGCTCCAGGTAGGGCCGCCGATCGTCGTCCATCAGGTCCCACTTGTTGTAGGCGATCACCAGCGCTCGCCCGGCGTCGATCACCTGCTGCAGCACGCGCGTGTCCTGCTCGGTCAACTCAACCGAGGCATCGACCAGCACCACGGCCACTTCCGCCTTGTCGATGGCGGCAGCCGTCCGCAGCGAGGCGTAGAAGTCCGCGCCCGATGTCTGATGAACCCGTCGCCTGATCCCGGCGGTGTCGATAAACCAGTACGGGACCCCGTCCAGCTCGATCAACTCGTCGACCGGGTCGCGGGTGGTGCCGGCAACCTCGTCCACCACCACCCGGTTGGCGCCCGCCAGCCGGTTGAGCAGCGAAGACTTGCCAACGTTCGGACGGCCGATCAGGGCCACGCGGCGCGGTCCCGTGGGACGCAGCTCACCGTGTTCGGAGACCTCCGGCAACACCGCGAGGGCGGCGTCGAGCAGGTCACCCACCCCCCGGCCATGCAGGGCCGAGACCGGATGCGGCTCGCCGAGCCCCAGGCCCCACAGGTAGGCGGCGTCGGCCTCCCCGGCCGGGCCGTCCACCTTGTTGGCGGCCAGCACCACCGGCTTGCCGGCGCGGCGCAGCAGTTCGACGACGCGCTCATCGGTGGCGGTGGCCCCCACCGTGGCGTCGACCACAAAGACGACGGCGTCGGACAGCGCGATCGCCACCTCGGCCTGCTCGGCCACCTTCGACTCGATGCCGGCGACGTCCACCTCCCATCCGCCGGTGTCGACCACATAGAAGTCGCGGCCCGCCCACTCCGCCGGGTAGGTGACCCGGTCGCGGGTGACGCCAGGCTTGTCCTCGACCACCGCCTCGCGACGGCCCAGGATGCGATTGACCAGGGTTGACTTGCCAACGTTGGGACGGCCAATCACGGCCAGCCGGGGCAACGGCGCCTCCGGCTCCTCCTCGTCCAGGAACGAAAAGTCGTCATCGAGCAGTGCCAGGTCATCGTCGTCAAGGTCGAACTCGGCCAGGCCGGCACGCAGGGCCTGCTCTACCTGGACCTCGCCGGAAGGGCCCTCCCCCTCCGCGGGCAGCGGAGGGGCAATCGTGTCCAGGACGGCCAGCACGGTCTGCTCAAAGTCCAGATCGGAGGAGTCGATGGTCAACACCCCGGCCGCGGCCACCTGAAACTCCATGACCGTGGAGTCGTCGCGATCACGGCGCAGCACCTGGTCCCGGGTGGCCTCCATCTCTTGGGAGGTGGCCGAGCCGTACACCTCCAGGGAGCGGCGACGCAGGCGCGCCTCCGGCGAGGCGGTCAGCAGGATGCGGACATCGGCATCGGGGGCAACCACTGTGGTCAGGTCGCGCCCCTCGGCCACCACCGAGCCGTGTGCGGCGGCCGCCTCCTTGATGAGCTCCCGCTGCAGCCGCCGCAGGATCGCCCGCACCTCCAGGTTGGTGGCCACCTTCGAGACCTCGGTGGAGACGGCGGTAGCGCGGATCGCGGCCGAGACGTCCTGCCCGGCGAGCACAAACGAGGGCGCATCTGGGTCGAGGCCAACCTCCAGGGGCATCCGGGCAACGGCGGCCGCGGTAGCGGGCTGATCGGTCAGGTCGCAGTTGCGCTGCGCCCACAGGGTGGCGGCGCGATACATCGCGCCCGTATCCAGGTAGGCGGCGCCCAGGCGGCGGGCCACCTCCCTGGAAACGGAAGACTTACCGGAGCCGGACGGCCCATCGATGGCGATAACGGTCACTTTCGGCTCCTACAGGTCCACCGACGCCATCAGGGCGCCAAGTTCATCGCGGCCCAGCACGCGGGTGCGGCCGGGCTTGAGTTCGCCAAGGGCAATCGAGCCGAAGCGGGTGCGCACCAGGCGCTCGACCGGCCGGCCAATCTCGTCGAACATGCGGCGCACCACCCGGTTCTTGCCCGAGTGGAGCACCACCTCAACGAGGGTCTTGTCACCGAGGGTCTGCACCACCTTCACCCTGTCGGCCCGCACCAGGCCGCCCTCGTCGTTGGCGTTGGGGGTGCGCCGTTCGATGGGGACGCGCGGGTTGTAGGCCGGCGGCAGGTCCACCCCATCCAGCAGGCGCTTGAGCAGGCGCGGGTACATTTGGCCGCCCGTGACGGTGACCAGATACGTCTTGGGAACCTCGTACTTGGGGTGTGCCAGCCGGTTGGCGAGCTCGCCGTCATTGGTCAGCAGGATCAGGCCCT
>WRIF01000324.1 GCA_009782865.1 Promicromonosporaceae bacterium | reverse complement strand
CACCACCGCTCCTCACGGAGACTCCTCGGTGCTGGCGTGATGCTCAGCCGCTCGCATCTGGCAGAATCAGCAGGTGACCCCAGCCATCGAACCTCGCCGCCTTGTCGCCGTGGACGAGTCGAAGCGGCCTCGGGCCAACGTGTACGTGGATGGGCTGAACCTGTATGGCCGTATCCTCAAAGGGCCCCGGAGCACAAGTGGCTCGATCTGACGGCTCTCGCAGACAGACTCCTGCCTGATTACGACGTGGTGCGTGTCAGTTACTTCACCGCGATCATCAAGGCTCTGCCAGGCGCGGACGTGAAGTCCCCGCAACGCCAGCAGACCTACCTTCGCGCCCTGGCGACCGACCCCCGGGTCGACATTCATCTCGGCAAGTTCCGCGTCGACCCCCGCGTTATGCATGTTCACCCGACCGAGTATGGCAACGACGGGCGACCGGTGATGGCCACTGTGAAGAAGGCCGAGGAGAAGGGTTCCGACGTGGCCTTGGCCAGCCGCCTGTTGGTTGACGCTGCCAGGAGCGCCGCAGACCTCTACGCCTTCTGCACCAACGACTCAGACCTAGTGATGCCGCTGCGACTCGTTCGCAAGGAGTTCGGTGGCCAAGTGGGTCTCGTCTCTCCGATGCAGCCGCGCCGCGCATCGAACGAACTGAAGCAGACGAAGCCAGTCTGACACCGCTCGATCACGCCCGATGACCTTGCGGCCTGCCAACTTCCAGACCGAATCCGGGACCAGCACGGGATCATCGTGCGGCCTACAGCCTGGGGTGGATGTTCCGAAGGCCCCACCGAGGGTTAGCGGCAAGAACGCGTTGATGGGATCGGTTGGGAGCGGTGTGCGGTAAGGGCTGCTGAGGGGTCGTTATGCTCTGGCACCCTTAACTGTGAGTGGTGCTTCCAAGACGAGATGGTGTGGTGTATGTGGTTCCCGGCAGGTGAAGAACGGCAGGTACGCCTCTGGGACGCAGCGCTGGACTTGTAGGGCCTGTGGTGGTTCCTCGTCCCGTCGCCGGGCGTTCCTCACGCGTAGGGGTCAGTTGCAGGCGTTCTTGAAGTGGCTGATGGGTAACGCGACCCAGCGCGAACTAGATGGCGGTACTGGCAGGGCGTTTCGTCACCATCACGCGTGGTGTTGGAACGTCGAGCCGGTCATCGTGCTTACCGGAGAGGCGTATGACGAGATCCAGCTTGATGGCACCTACCTCTCGGGCGGCTGGTGCCTGTTGACGGCGATCGATGGGGCCTCTGGTGACGTGCTCGGGTTCCAGTGGACCGACACTGAGAAGTACGCGTCTTGGAAGGCGCTCCTGGACCGGTTACCGCCGCCGCGGGTGGTGGTGATCGATGGCGGTCAGGGACTCGCATCGGCGTTGAAGGCTTCCTGGCCCGAGGCCCGGGTCCAGCGTTGCCTCGTCCATGTTTTCTACGAAACATCCGCCGCGAGACCACTCTGCGACCCTGTACTGATGCGGGTAAGGCGTTGCTACGCCTGGGACGAGCGCTCCTGAAGGTTGAGACCATCGAGCAGGCAGATGCCTGGCTCGGGGCGCTCAACGCCTGGTATGCCAGTTTCGGGCACCTGACCGAGCTGAAGACCCACGTCAGCGACAAAGGCGCGGTCCGTACCAACGAGGTCAGGGCCTCCACGGACTGGTGGTGGACTCACCTACGCCTGCGCCGGGGCTACAGACTCCTACGCCGCCTCGCCCGAGAAGGTCACCTGTTCACGTTCCTCGCCCCCGAGCTAGCCAGCTTGGACCTGAACCGCACCACCAACCGGATCGAGGGCGGCATCAACGCGCCCCCAGAAGGACCTCCTACGTCGTCACCGCGGCATGACCAGCGCCCACCAACGACGAGCCATCGAATGGTGGTGCTACCTCCGGTCGCCATACCCGGCCGAACCAACCTCCCTGATCCGCCCAGAACACTGGCAACCACCCACGAACAAGACCCTCATCATCGATGACGAAATCCCGGGCAACTGGGGCACCGAACCCACCCGCGACGAAGGCCTCTGGCCACGCAAAGGATGGGCCGGCAGAAACACCTAAACCAACCGAAACAAGCCACGACACACCCGAACCATCAACGCGTTCTTGCCGCTAACCCCCCGGTCCGTTCGTCCGACCCTCCCCCGTGCTCGCCTCGGAGGCAAAGCGAAAGGGTCCCTGACCAGGTGACTCCCTGATCAAAGACCCTCTGCGTTGGTAGCGGGGGCAGGATTTGAACCTGCGGCCTCCGGGTTATGAGCCCGGCGAGCTACCGAGCTGCTCCACCCCGCGTCGGCCTGACAAGTGTACGCTCCTCGCCGGAGATAGCCAAATCGCGGGGCAATGGCCTTCCATGGACAGCCGGTGGCGCGGGTTGCGCCTGTCGCCAAGCCCCCGGCGCCCAGGGCCGGTAGCGTGAAGAGGTCCCGCAGTCTATCGCTAGGTATCAATGCCTTCTCAAAGCAAGGTTTCTTCCCTCCCCACGCGCAGCCGACGGTCGGTACCCCGCCGACGGCGAGTGTGGCCGGTGTCGGTGGCGACGGCACTCGCACTCGGGGCAGGCGGATTCATCTTCCTCCAGGCCGGCACGTCTGCGGGTGACTCGGACGCCATGATCGAGCCTGCCATCTCCGCCATCAACGCCCCGGATCAGACCGAGGCCACGCTGGAGTTCTTGAGCGGCTCCACCGGCGCCCGTTCCGGCTCGTTTGCGGCGCGCGGCGCCGAGCGTCGCTCCCCGTCCTCCCTGGAACCGCTATACATCCCCGGCGAGGCACACACCGCCGCCACCACCGGCACGGCGTTTTCCGT
>WRIF01000323.1 GCA_009782865.1 Promicromonosporaceae bacterium | reverse complement strand
TGGAGAAGGTGTGGGGCTACCGCCATTCGGCCGACACCCGCCTGGTCAACGTGCATGTGCAGCGGTTGCGCTCCAAGGTGGAAAACGATCCGGAGAACCCTGAGATCGTGCTGACGGTGCGGGGAGTCGGCTACAAGGCGGGCGCCGGGGCCTGATGCTTGGTCGCCTGCTGACCGCCCCGGGCCGCTGGTTGCGTTCCGCCGTCCACCGGTGGCGTTCCTCGCTGCAGCTGCGGGTGGTCACCACCGCCCTGCTGATCGGCGTGCTGACGGTCGGCCTGCTCGGCTCCTTCCTGTCCCTGACCGTCCGCAACGGCCTCTTCGAGCAGCGCATCACTGAGATCGACCAGGAGGCCACCCGCTCGGCCTCCACGGTGCAGCACCTGCTCTCCAACGCCGTGGTCGACTCCGCCGCCGATGTGCAGCAGTTTGTGCTCAACCTGGTGGACCCGCGCCTGTCTGGCGCCGCCTCGGCCCACGGCACCCTGCTGACCGCCGCTGGCGATGTGCCGATGCCCGCCATCAACGACGCCGCCACCTTCAGGGAGATGTCAGACCTGGTGAGCCCGGAGCTGCGGGAAGGGGCCAGCAGCGACGCCCTGGTCTGGCAGTCGGTGCAGATACCGGCGACGCACAGCAAGTCCGGAGAGGACGAGCCGGGGGTCCTCTTCGGCTCGGTGGTGGAGGTGCCCTTGGCCGGCACGTTCCAACTCTTCAACCTCTACTCCCTGCAACCCCAGCAGGAGACGCTGCGGTTTGTGCAGAACACCCTTGCCATCGGGGCCGCCACGATCCTGGCGACCATCGGCCTGCTCACCTGGCTGGTCACCCGCCAGACCGTGCGGCCGGTGCGCCGGGCCGCCTCCACGGCGGCGCGCCTGGCCGACGGACAGCTGCACGAGCGCATGCCCACCCGCGGCTACGACGAGTTAGCCACCCTGGCCCGCTCGTTCAACGAGATGGCGGCCTCGTTGCAGGATCAGATCAGCCAGCATGAGTTCCTCTCCAAGGCGCAGCGCCGCTTCGTCTCCGATGTCTCTCATGAGCTGCGCACCCCACTGACCACCATCCGCATGGCCTCCGAGATGATCTATGAGGCCCGCTCCGAGCTGGACGCGGCCGCCATGCGTTCGGCCGAACTGCTGCAACAGCAGTTGGACCGCTTTGAAGACCTGCTCGCCGACCTGCTGGAGATCTCCCGCTTCGACGCCGGCGCGGCCATGCTCGACGTCGAGCACAGCGACCTGGATGCGATCGTGGAGATGGTGGTCGAAAACGCCCAGCCCTTGGCCGAGTCCAAGGGGGTCGAGCTGCAGGTGACCATGCCGGGCGAGCCCGCCACCGCCGACATGGACGCCCGTCGCGTCGAGCGTATCCTGCGCAACCTGGTGACCAACGCCATCGAACACGCCGAGGGCCGGCCGGTGGAGGTGGCCCTCGCCCAGGACGATGACGCCGTGGCGGTGCGGGTCCGCGATCACGGCATCGGCATGACCATCGAACAGGTGGACCACGTCTTTGATCGCTTCTGGCGTGCCGACCCGGCCCGCACCCGCACCACGGGTGGCACCGGCCTCGGCCTGGCCATCTCGCGGGAGGATGCCCGCCTGCACAGCGGACGCCTGGAGGCGTGGGGGCTGCCCGGCGATGGCGCCTCGTTCCGGCTGACGCTGCCTCGCCGGGCCGGGCTGCCCGTCGATCGGCCGCCGCTGTCGTTGATTCCCGAGGACGATGTGGCCGCGCCACCCACCCCGCCGCGCGGCGTTGGGCACGAGGCGGCACTGGCGATCCCCGACCTCCTTCCCGCCCCCACCAACTGGAACCCGGCCGCTTGGCATCGTCAGGACAGGCAGGAGCCCCAATGAACCGCCGCCGCTTGCCCCGCCCGGTCACCCTCGTGGCCCTCGCCGTCGGGCTGACGCTGTCGCTCACCTCCTGCGCCTCGATGCCCACCACCGGCGCCGTCCACCCCGGCGGCGAGGAGGCGCCCGGCCCGGGGGACATCGGACAGATCGCGTTCGGTCCGGCCGCCGGGGCCAACCCCGAGCAGATTGTCAGCGGCTTCCTCCTGGCCGCCCAGGCCGGACCCACCACCGCCGTCCCGTTTGCCGTGGCTCGCGAGTACCTCGCCTCCGGCGCTCAGTTCCTGTGGCATCCATACTCCCAGGTCATGGTGCTGGACGGCTCGCCCGAGGTCGTGGAGGCCCACGCCGAGGGGCGCCGCGCGACGGTGCGCGTCACCGGAACGGTGGTCGCCTCCCTCGACGAGCGGGGCGTGTATACCGAGCAGGCGGTGCCCGCCCCGATCGAGGCGACGTTCGAACTCACCGAGCTGGCCGGACAGTGGCGCATCACGGCCCTCGACGATGTGCTCCTCATCCCGGCCCAGGTGTTTGCTGCGACCTTCCACGCCACCCGGCTGTACTTTCCCACCATCGACCACGCCCACTGGGTCATCGAACAGCGGTGGTTCCCCGGCCAAACCTGGCGCACCAACGCCGTCCAGGAACTGCTCGCCGGCCCGCCCCCCCACCTGATCGGGGCCGTCGAACACACGGTCCCCGCCGGAACCATCCTCACCATCAACGCCATTGCCGAGGACGAAGACGGGGTGACCCGGGTTCCCCTCTCCGAACATGTGGAGGCGGCCTCCGGCGAGGCACGGGCGCTGTTCAGCGAACAGGTGCGCGCCACCCTCTCCAGCGGGGCGCCCTCGCCGCGGGTGGTGCTCGAAGACCAGTTCGGCCCCCTCGTCCTGGCCGAAGACGTGCAGCTGCCCACCGACGCCCGCACCCACGGCTCGGCGCAGCTGGTTCG
>WRIF01000322.1 GCA_009782865.1 Promicromonosporaceae bacterium | reverse complement strand
AAGATGTTCGCCAAGTTGATCAAGAACATCGAGGTGGCCGCGCGCACCGGCGGGGGCGACCCGGCCGGCAACCCGACGCTGTATGACGCCATCCAGAAGGCCAAGAAGACCTCGGTCCCCAACGACAACATCGACCGTGCCGTCAAGCGCGGCTCCGGGGAGGGCGCCGACGCGGTCTCCTACGACACGATCCTCTACGAGGGCTACGCCCCCGGCGGGGTAGCGGTGCTGGTCGAGTGCCTGACGGACAACAAGAACCGCGCCGCCGCCGAGGTGCGCTACGCCTTCTCCCGCAACGAGGGCTCGTTGGCCGACCCCGGCTCGGTGGCCTACATGTTTGCCCGCAAGGGCCTAGTGGTGGTTCCCAAGACCGAGACGGTGGGCGAGGACGAGGTCATGGAGGCCGCGCTCGACGCCGGTGCCGAGGAGGTGAGCGACGACGGCGAGAAGATCGAGGTGCTGTGCGAGGCCACCGATCTGGTGGCCGTCCGCACCGCCATCGTCGAGGCGGGCATCGACTACGACTCCGCCGACGTCATCTTCCACCCGTCGATGCAGGTTGACCTCGACGCCCCCACCGCCCGGAAGGTGTTCCGCCTGATCGAGGCGCTCGAAGACTCCGACGATGTGCAGAACGTCTACTCCAATGAGCAGGTCTCAGAGGCCGTCATCGCCGAACTGGACCGAGACGACTGACCGCTGCGCGGCGAACCGGACGCCCTCGGTGGGCTTGCGTAGACTCGCCGCATGCGCGTGCTCGGTGTCGACCCCGGCCTGACCCGGTGTGGGATCGGGGTAGTCGACTCCGCCCCCGGGCGCCGGGCCGTCTTCGTGGCGGCCGGGGTGCTGCGCTCCGCGGTGTCCGCGCGGCCGGAGGAACGCCTGGCGGCGATCGCCGGCGGGCTCGAGGAGTGGCTCGACGAGTACCGCCCCGATGTGGTGGCCGTTGAGCGCGTCTTTGCCCAGCATAACCTGGCATCGGTGATGGGCACCGCCCAGGTGGCAGGCCTGGCCATGGTGGCAGCCGCCCGCCGCGGGGTGCCGGTGGCCCTGCCCCCCCCCTCAGAGATCAGGGCCGCCGTCACCGGGTCGGGCCGGGCCGACAAGGGGCAGGTGCAGCGCATGGTGGCCCGGGTGCTGCGACTGGCCGAGGCCCCCAAGCCGGCCGATGCCGCCGATGCGCTCGCCCTGGCGATTACCCACCTGTGGCGGCCATCGGGCCTGGCGGCGGGCACCGCCGACGGCGCCCAACTCACCGCCGCCCAGCGCGCCTGGGCCGCCGCCGAGGCCGCCGCCCGCTAGACTTCGCACAAATGTTCGTAACTCCCCGGAGGTTTGCATGATCGCCTCGCTCAGCGGAGTGGTGGAGTCAGTCTCCACCGACCGCGTGATCCTCGACGTCGGCGGCGTCGGCTACCTGCTGTACGCCACCCCCGCGACGCTGGCCGCGCTCCGCGTGGGCGAGCGCGCCCGGCTCGTCACCGTCCTCGTGATCCGGGAAGACTCCCAGACCCTTTTCGGCTTTGCCGACGACGACGAGCGCGACCTGTTCGCACGCGCCACCTCCGTCACCGGGGTGGGTCCCCGCATCGGCCTGTCCCTACTCTCGGTGCATTCCCCCGATGCCATCCGCCTCGCCGTGCAGCGGCAAGACCAGAAGGCCTTCACGCAGGTCAGCGGGATCGGACCGAAGGTGGCCGCCCGCCTGCTGCTCGAGCTGGAGGGCAAGATCGGGGCGCCGAGCCAGGGGGCACCCTCGCCGTCGGACGGCCCGGCCAGCCCGGCCGTCCAGGGCACGGAGCATCGTGACCAGGTGATCGCGGCCCTCACCGGGCTGGGCTTCCAGGTCAAGCCGGCCACCGAGGCCGTCGCCCAGGTCCTGGCCGAGCGCGCGTCCGCAGACGTCTCCGGCGCCGACGTCGCCACGGTGTTGCGCGACGCGCTCAAGGTATTGCGGAAGCACTGACAGACGATGAGCGATACCTTCCCTGACGGCGCCTTCCCTAGCGCCGACTTCCCTGGCCCCGACTTCACCAGCGAACGCCTGGTGGCCACCACCGCCGACGATCTGGAGCGGGCCGCCGAGGCCGCCCTGCGGCCCAAGCAGCTGGCGGAGTTTGTGGGTCAGCCGGTGGTCCGCGAACAGTTGAGCCTCGTCCTTGAGGCCGCCGTCGCCCGCTCCATGCCCCCAGACCACGTGCTGCTCTCCGGCCCGCCCGGCCTGGGCAAGACGACCCTGGCCATGATCATCGCCGCCGAACTGGGAACCTCCCTGCGGGTTACCTCCGGCCCGGCTATCCAGCACGCCGGAGACCTGGCGGCGGTCCTGTCGAGCCTCGAAGAGGGGGAGGTGCTGTTCATCGACGAGATTCATCGCCTGGCCCGCCCCGCCGAGGAACTCCTCTACGTGGCCATGGAGGACTTCCGCGTGGACGTGATAGTCGGCAAGGGGGCAGGGGCGGCCGCCATCCCGCTCGCCCTGCCGCCCTTCACGGCGGTGGGAGCCACCACCCGCGCCGGAATGCTGCCCGCGCCCCTGCGGGACCGCTTCGGCTTCACCGGGCACCTCGACTTCTACTCGGCTACGGACCTCCAACAGGTGATCACCCGCAGCGCCGGCCTGCTCGGTGTCAGCATCGACCCCGCCGCCGCCGCCGAGATCGCCTCCCGCTCCCGCGGCACCCCGCGCATCGCCAACCGGCTGCTGCGGCGGGGGCGCGACTGGGCCGAGGGGCGCGGCGGCGGCCGGCTAGACCTGCCCCCCGCCCCGGCCGCCCCGCGGGGCCTTGAGGGGGGCCCGGGCGGCCTGGGTCGCCC
>WRIF01000321.1 GCA_009782865.1 Promicromonosporaceae bacterium | reverse complement strand
GGGGGAACCCGGGGGGCGGGGGGGGGGTGCCCGGCGACCGGCCCCCCCCGCCCGGGGGGGCCCCCTCCCCGCCGATCGAGGTCCAGGCCGGCGAGTACGTCCGGGAACTGAACCGGGAGGCGGTAGCCGAGATCGTGGGCATGATCGGCACGTTCATGACCCTGTTCGCGGGCCTGGCGCTGTTCATCGGCGGCTTCATCATCGCCAACACCTTCACCATGTCGGTTCAGCAGCAGGTGCAGGAACTGGCCCTGCTGCGCACCATGGGCGCCAGCCCCGCCCAGGTGTTCGGCTCAATCATGCTGCGGGCCAGCGCGGTGGGGCTGCTGGGTTCGCTCATCGGGGTCGCGGCCGGGGCCGGCCTGTTGGCCCTCATCACCTCGGCGCTGGAAGGGATGGGCATGGAGCTCGGCTCCTCGGCCCTGATTGACCCGGGAACCGCCGTCACCGCCCTGGTCGCCGGCGTGCTGGTGACCGTCCTGGCGGCGCTCCTGCCCGCCCGCCGGGCGGCCGCGGTGCCGCCGCTGGAGGCCATGCGCGCCGAGGGCACCACCGCCGCCAAGCCCCTGCGCAAGCGGGCGATCATCGGCGGCGCCATCACTGCCCTGGCCGCGATCTGCCTGGTGACTGCCTGGGCGTGGCCCGAGACGGAGGCGGCCGAACCGGCCCTCCTGGTCGGCGCCCTGCTGGCCCTGGTCGGCGCGCTGGTGTTGATGTCCGTCATCGCGGGCCGGGTGACGGCCTTCCTGGCCGCCCCCTTCGTGGCGTTACTGCGCCCGATGGGCCGCCTGGCCCGCGGCAATGTGCAGCGCAACCCGCGCCGCACCGCCGCCACGGGCGGGGCACTGATGATCGGCTCGGCCCTGCTGGGCCTGGTCTCGGTGTTGATCACCTCGATTGGCGCCTCGGCGCTCGCCTCCGTCGATGAGGAGGTACACGCCGACCTGGTGATGACCGTGCCGGGCTTCGTGCCACAGGCACCCGCCGGCGGTCTCGCCGCAGTTTCCGCCCTGCCTGGCGTCGAGCAGGTTCACTCCGCCCCGGGCACGTTCGCCGCCCTGGTGGGGCAGGACGGGGAGGCCAACCCGGTGATGGTGCTCGGCCTGTACAGCAACGAGCTACTGCGCCCGCAGCTGGAACAGGGCGAGTTTGGCCCCTCGGGCTGGCTGGCCGATGGCGAGGTGATCATCAACAGCCACCACTACCACTTCCACGAGTACGGTCTGGCCGTCGGGGACACCCTCACCCTGCGCGGCCCCGCCGGGGAGCAGGAGGTGACGCTGGTCGGCGTCTTCGCCGAGGGGGTGTTCAACCTGCCCGTCATGGCAAACCAGAACACCCTGGCGACCCTCGCCCCCGCCCAGCTCTGGATGGATGGCCCGTTAGCCATCCGGGTGGCACCGGGCTTCGACGTCGCGGACGTCCAGGCCGCCGCGCAGGAGGCCGTCGAACCGTATTTTGTGTTCTCCATCCACACCCGCCAAGAGTTCATCGACTCGTTCCGCGCCGGGATCGACCAGATCCTCACGGTGTTCTACGCCCTGCTGGGCCTGTCCCTGCTGATCGCAGGCATCGGGGTCATCAACACCATGGCCATGTCGGTGATGGAACGCACCCGGGAGATTGGCCTGCTGCGGGCGGTGGGGCTCGGCCGCGGCCAGCTGCGCCTGACCGTCACCATCGAGTCGGTGCTCACCGCGCTGTTTGGCACGCTGCTCGGCCTGGGGCTTGGGGTCGGCATCGCGCTGCTCTTCCCGCGCGTGCTGGGCGAACTGGGCCTCTCGGCGGCGAACGTGCCGTGGGGCAACCTGGGGGTCATGCTGATCGTGGCCGTCGTGGTCGGCGTGCTGGCCGCGGCCTGGCCCGCCCGGCGGGCCGCCCGCCTGCCCGTGCTCGACGCGATCAGCCACGCCTAGCGGGCACCGCCCTGAGGCGTGGCGCCTCGTAGAAAGGGGGCCGCCCTCGATCTGACAGATCGGGGACGGCCCCCTTCGCCATGCCCGCCCCCTAAGGCTGGCTCGCAGGGTAGGTTCGCCTGTGGTCGCCGGCTCAGGCGGCCTGGCCGATGTCGGACTTGCGCGGACGACCACGGCCCCGCTTCACGGCGACGATCTTGCCGTCCACGAAGACCTCGCCACCCCAGACCCCCCAGGGTTCGAGGCGTTCGAGGGCGCCGGAGAGACAGCCGGCGATCAGGGGACATTCTCGACACAGCGACTTGGCCTGCTCAACGTGACCGGCCTGTTCGGCGAACCACAAGTCTGGATCGTTCTGGCGGCAGGGCAAGATCTGCGACATGACCTCGTCGAAGGCGAGGTCGAAGGCGGCTTGGGTGTTGGGTGCGGCGCGCACGGGGTACTCCGTTACAAGAAAAGGGCTACATGGTCGGCGGCGACCTCGTAGCCCTCAACAGGTGTCTGGAGTGCTAGGCGGCGCCATTGGTGAAGTGATCGAAGACAGACTTCTCCCTAGGGATCCTGGTCTGGCTGCCGAATGCACGACGCATTGTCTGGCCGAAACTTTCGTTCCTCATCACTTCACCACCTTTCCTATCTCGGGCGTCTTGCCTCTCACGCGCGCCACATTTTCACGGACTGGACAACTGTAGCCCACCGGCGGACCACCGTCACCTCATTTATCGGTGGTGACCGTCAGGGCGTCGCGGAGGCCCCGTGTCGCTTGATCTGGGCGAGGATTTCGGCCCCGAAGCTGGCCATGATCGAGGGGCCGATGCCCGGCACCGCCGCCAGCTCGGCGAGGGTGGCGGGGTGGGCGTCGACGATCTCGGCGAGGGCCGCATTGGAGAAGATGGTGTAGGCGGGGC
>WRIF01000320.1 GCA_009782865.1 Promicromonosporaceae bacterium | reverse complement strand
CCCCGCCCAGGGAGAAAGTCGGGGGGGGGGGGGGGCGCCTCTGAGGACCTAGCCGCCGCGGTGGTGGGCCTTGGCCGTCTGGTGGACCTGCTGGTGGCCGCCGATCCGCTGCGCCCCGCCGGGATGGCCGCCCACGCGAGCCAGGAGGGACGCTCCTACAACCTCGACCTCCTTGGCGAAAGGGACGCGCCCTTTGCCGATGCGCGCATTCGAGGGAAGGGGCGGGCCGATGACAACTGAACCGCGGCGAGGCGGTGCCGCCGCCGAGGAGGCGAGCCGCAGCCTGTCCACCGGCGAACTTGCCCGCAAGATGGGCGTCAGCGTCCGCACCCTGCAGTACTACGACCGGACGGGTGTGCTGCACCCCACGGCCATCAGCCACGGGGGTCGGCGCCTCTACGGGGTGGCGGACCAACTGAGCCTGCATCGCATCCAGATGCTTAAGGCCCTGGGATTCACGCTGCGAGAGATTCGCGACGACATCGTGGACGGCATCACCCCGCAAGAGTTGCTGGCCGCCCTCGAGCGGCAGACCGAGGACATCCAGTCGTTGCTGGACGATCTCGAACGAACCAGGCGGGTGATCGTGGCCCTTGCCGACGAGATGGCGCTGGCCGAGCGCGTTGACCTCGACCGGGTGGCCGACCTGATCGCGTACCTGCTGGCCGAGCGGGAGCAGTACGTGGCCATCTCCCGCATGGGAGACGCCTCCCTGCAACGGTTCCGCGAGCTGGCCCTGGCCGACAGCACCCACGAGGAGGCCGAGGGCGCCTCCGAGCTCAACCAGGTGGCCGAACACCTGGCGGCCACCGGGGTCGAGCCCGCCTCCGAGCCGGGGCAACAGTTGGCCGGCCGCTACTGGCAGCTGGTGCAGCACTTTGCTCGTGGCGATGTGCGCATTGTCGAGGAGCTGGCCGCCTTCACCGAGACGAGCGCCGATTGGGGCGACCTCCTTTCCCCGCAATGGGTGGCCAGCGAGCGGTTTGTGCAGGAGGCCGTCACCCACTACTTCGACCAGGTTCGTCCCGCCGGCTTCCGGGAGGCGCTCGCCCTGGGCGGCGAGCCCGACGAGCAGTCGCCCCCGCCCGCTGCCAGCGATTGAGCCCCACAGTCATGCATCCCCGCCCCACCGCCCGCCGCGCCGTTCGCTGTGCCGTTCGCCGCACCAGGCCGTGGCGTGCCCGGATCGCCGCCTGTGCGGCGGCCGTCGGGATGATGGCCGCCGTGCCCGCCCTCACCGCCGGGCGGCAGGCGGCTGCGGTGGCCGGCTGCCTGGTTGAGTCTGGCCTGGTTGGATCTGGCTTGAGTGCATCCGGTCTGGTTGAGTCCGGACGGTTTGCCGCCTACGATTTCGGAACCGGTGTCATCGAGGGCGCACACTGGTGCCTAGCCGACGGAGTGCTGAGCATCGGGCCGGGGCGAATCGGCGGCTCTCACGCCTCGCCTCGGCCGGAGCGATGGCAGGACCCCCTCTTCCGCGCCCGGGTGCACACCATCGAGTTCACCGGGCCGGCGGTGGCCGGTCCCGCCTTCGGTTCCAGCGCCCACGACCGGGCCTTCTTCCAAGACTTCACGGCCCTGACCGCCGTCAACGGGCTGGAACTGATCGACACCAGCCACGTGACCACCCTGCGCAACCTGTTCCACGGGGCCAGCGCACTCACCGAGGTAACTGGCACGGGCGGCTGGCAGACGGCCGGCGTCACCGATGTCTCCTTCATGTTCAGGGGCGCCCACTCCCTCACCAGCGTCGAGGTATCCCAGTGGGACCTGTCGCAGGTGGTGAGCGCCCAACAGATGTTCTACCGGGCTGGCAGCCTGACCCACCTGGACGTCGCCGCCTGGAGGACTCCGCGGCTGCGCAATGCCGAGCAGATGTTCGCCGGCATGGACTCCCTGATCTACCTGCCGACGGGCTCCTGGGACGTGGGGGAGGTCAACAACATGGCGGGCATGTTCCGCGGCGCCTCGGCCCTGCCCGCCCTTGACCTCTCCGGATGGGACACCACCTCCCAGGGCGGGAACTCCATGTCCCAGATGTTCGCCGGGATGACCAGCCTGCGCTCCCTGACCCTGGGTCCACGGGTGGCCGCCGGGCCAACCGACCTCGGGCTGGCGCCCCTTGCCGCCACGGACCGGTACACGGGCCTCTGGCAAAACGTCGGCAACGGCAGCGCCCTGCATCCGACGGGCGAACACGCGGTGACCTCGGCCCAACTGATGAACCACCTGCGCGGCATCCACCGGCCGGCCCTGCCCGCCGACACCTGGGTGTGGCAGCCGACCGTTGCCCCGCCCACCCCGTCCCCAAGCCCGACTCCTAGCCCCACCCCGTCCCCTAGCCCTACACCGTCCCCGACTCCCAGCCCGACTTCGAGCCCTCCATCCAGCCCTGCCTCCGATCCACCGTCGCCGGCCGCGCCCGACCAGCCGCCTGCGCCGTCGCCCGGCCCAGTCTCACCCGAGGCCGGACCCGCCGCCGAACCGCCGAGCACTGAACCGTCGGACGCGGAGCCGTTGAGCCCCGATCCGTTGAACACTGGACCGTCGGGTGCCGGGCCGTCGGGCACCCAGCCCGCCTTGCCGAGGCCGGGCCTCTCGGTTTCTACCAGCCCCGCCACCACCGGCCCGGCCCACCTGGCCTCCCCGGCCGTCGTCGTCACCGCCGTCGGGATGGCCGGCCTGGCCGCCGTGATCCCGGTGGGTCTGGCCGCCCCACCCCTGCTGCGCGGCAGGCGCCGCCTGTTGATAGGACTGTGCTCCCGATGACCATCGCGCCGCCCGCCCCTACGGCCATCGACCTCCCCTCCATTCCGGAGGCGGCAGACGTGACCCT
>WRIF01000319.1 GCA_009782865.1 Promicromonosporaceae bacterium | reverse complement strand
GGCCACCGCCACGCGGAACCCCTCCGCCATCAAGCTCGGCGCCTCACCGCGCGCTTCCCTGCAACTGCTGAAGGCCGCCAAGGCGGCCGCCGCGATGGACGGGCGCGACTATGTGCTGCCCGACGACCTGCAAGCCCTCGCCGTGCCCGTGCTGGCGCACCGCCTCATCCTGACCACCGAGGCCCGCCTCACCGGGAAGACCCCCTCCTCCGTGATGGCGGAGATAGTAGCCCGTATCCCGGTGCCCGCCGCCGAGTAGCCTCCATGGTCAGCCCCGCCCGCGGCCTCCTCGGCGTCCGCCCCACCCTGCGCGGGACGGCGCTGCTCGCCGGCGTCGTCACCCTCGGTGTGACCGGCCGCCTGGGCGGCATTCCAGAGCTGTTCGGCGTAGCGGTGGCCCTGTTCTCCCTGCTCCTGATCGCCCTGGCCTCCCTCGGCCTGCGACGCCTCGAGTCCGGGCGGGCCGCCCTGCAGGTGCGGCGGACCATCGCACCCAACCCCGTGGTGCGCGGGGAAGACTCGACCGTCTCCCTGCGGGTTTCCCCCCTGGTCGAGTCGGCGGCCGCCCTCGAACGGCTCTGGCGCCTGCAGCTGTCCGAGCAGGCCCCACCGGAGCTGCTAGAGGACGGGGCGCGCTCTCGCGTCACCACTGGCGAGACCACCATCACCGTGGACTACCACCTCAAGCCCACCCGTCGCGGACGCTGGCCGCTCGGCCCCCTGCGGGTCTCCTCCCTGGATGCGTTCGGCCTCGCCCGCAGCACCACCACCCTCGGTGAGCCCCTGCTGGTGACCGTGTGGCCACGCACCAGCGACCTGGAGAGCCGGGCCCGTCTGCTCGGTGACATCGATCAGACCGGCTCCGGCAGCCGTCTGGCCTCGGCAGATGACGCCGTCCTGCGCGAATACGTTCCCGGAGATGACCCCCGCCGCGTCCACTGGCCGACCGCCGCCCGCCTCGGCGAGCTGATGGTGCGCGCCGACGAGGCCGCCGGGGTCCGCCCGGTCACCGTGCTGTTCGACCTCGCACTGCTGGGCGAAGAGCATGGCGAGTGGGCGCTAGAGCTGGCGGCGTCCATCGCCTGTTCGCTCCTCGGCCCCGGCTACTCGGTGCGGCTGATCCCCTCGGCGCTCGGCCCGGACGGCCTGGGCGGCCACCCGGCCGTCACCGGCGCCGAAACGGGACGCCCCGCCATCCTCAACTCCACGGTGGACCTGGCCGCACCGGCCACCCCCGCCGCCGCCACGGAGGGCATGGCCGCGACCGTGCGCGCCCTGCGCGACGGCCTGCGCCGCAACGAGGCGTACCTCGCCGTCCTCGGCCCCTGCCCTGCGGAGGCGTGGGAGGAACTGGCCGCCCTCGGCACCGAGGCCTCTGCCGCCCTGGCGATCACGATTGCCGCCGGCTCACCAGCCGGTTCGCCTGCCGAGGCGGCGCTGCGCGCCGGTGGCTGGCAGGTGTGCCAGGCCGTCGTCGGCGCCGATCACAGCCTCGTGTGGGGGCAGGTGCGCGAGATCATCGCCGGAATGCGAGCGGCCTCCTGATGACCACCCGCCTCACCCCTACCGCCACCAACGCCCTGGCCACCGCCCTGGTGGCCCTGGCCGTCATCGCCGGCCTGGCCTCGTTCGAGGCCCTGGTGAGCCCGCCCTGGCTGCCCGTGGCGGTTCGCGCCGTCCTGATCACCGCCCTTGCCCTGATCGTCTCCCGCACCGTCATCGGCGGACGGAGGGCGCGGGTGGCGCGCGCCACCGGAATGAGCGTCGACGACGGCGGGCACCGCCACCTCTTGCCTCCGCTGATCGGGCTCCTGGTGGCGGTCGGCGTGCTGGTGATGGAGTTTGGCCGCAGTTACTCGGACAGCGGCTGGACCTTGGAGCCGGAGTCGCTCGAGCGGCTCGCGGGGCTCTTCGGTCAATCGTGGGAATACCTCACCGCCAGTCGCCCCCCACTGGAGGCGGACGCGCCCGTGGTGATAGTGGTGGTTAGCGGTGGACTGCTTGTCCTGCTGCTTGGGGACCTGTTTGCCTCCACCTTCCGCCTCCCCCTGCTCTCCGCGCTGGCAATCATCGCGCTGTGGCTGCCCAACCTCGCCCTCGCCGGTGGGCTGCCGTGGGAGACGCTGGCGGTCGGCGTCCTGGTGATTGTGCTGCTGCTCTGCCTGCGGCCGGCGGGCGCGGGGCGTCGTCGCCCGTCCAACCCGCTGGCCAGGCGGGCCGCCCGCCGCCGCACCCTGCGCACCGGCGCAACCGCGCTCGCCGTCACCGCCTTGTCCCTGGCGGTGACCGCCGCCTCCACCGGCATGACCCCACTAGTCGAGGGCTGGCGGGCGCACTTCATCCACTCGGGCGGCTCGTGGACCATGCACACCGACCTCGATGTCGCGGCCTCCTTAGGTCCGCGTTCCACCGCCACCCTGTTCCGCTATGCGGTCATTGGCCTCGACGGCACGCGGCTGGCCCAGGACGTCGGGCCGTTGCGCCTGCTGACCATGTCGGAGTTTGACGGCCGCAACTGGGAGCCGCCGCGGCTGCTCAACCACGGGGAGGCCGGCCCCCTCGACCTCCTGGGAACCCAGGGCGTTTCCCCTGCCGTCTGGCGCCCGGACCTCCCGGCCCGCCAGGTGGTCTTCGCGCTCGATGCGCTGCAGGAGCGAAACCTCCCGCTGCCCCTGGAGCCGCGCACCGTCGCCGCCGACGGCACCTGGCACTACGACCACCGCCGCGATGTGCTGACCTCCCCAGAGCCGATCGGGCACGGATTCTCCTATTCGGTCACGGTGATCCCCCGCCACCTCGACCCTGCCTGGCTGCGCTCACGCCCCCTCGGGCTACCGG
>WRIF01000318.1 GCA_009782865.1 Promicromonosporaceae bacterium | reverse complement strand
GGGGCCGCCAGCACGCCGGCCACCACCGTGATCAGCAGGAAGGGCAGGCGCACCTTCCAGATGGACCAGATCGAGCCGCCCAGCAGCACCTCCGAGCGCGACTCCTCGCGGCGAGTGAGGTCTACCAGACCCGCCTGGTCGTAGATGTCATCGGTGGCTTCTTCCTCGATCACGTCGATGGCGTCATCGACGGTGACGATGCCGACGATCCGCTGCTCGGAGTCGACCACCGGCAGCGCCAGCAGGTCCAGGTCCTGCAAGAGGCGCGCCACTTGTTCCTGGTCCTCGGCGGTCCCGACGGACACGATGCCGGTGTGCATCACGTCGGCCACCTTGGCGGTCGGCTCGGCCACCAGCAGCTCCCGCAGGGTGAGCACGCCCTCGAGCCGCTTGGTGGTGTCGGTGACGTAGAGGGTGTAGACCGTCTCCGTGTCGTGCGCCTCCTGACGCACCTTTGCCAGCGCCTCGTCGGCGGTCATCGCCTTGGACAGGGAAATGAACTCGGGCGTCATCATGCGGCCTGCGGTCTCGGACCCGTATCCGAGCAGCCGGTCGGTCAACTCCCGCTCCTGTGGCGAGACAGAGGCCAACCAGCGCTTGGCGACGTTGGCCGGTACCTCGTCGAGCAGGCGGACTCGGGCATCTGGGGCCAGGGTCTCTAGGTACAGCTTGACCTGCTCATCGGTCAGGGACTTGAGCAGTTCTTCTTGCTGGTCGGCATCGAGTTCCTCGAACGCCTCTAGCGCTTGGTCCTTGGACAGCAGGCGGAAGACGAGGCCTCGTTCGGCGGGGGGAAGTTCGTGCAGGGCGCGGCGAATCTCGAGTTCGCTGGCGGCGGCCAGGGCGGCCTTAAGGTCGACAGTGTTGTGCGCTTCGACGAGCGCCTTGATGTTTTGCATTTTGGGCACACCTAACGTGAGGGAGGGTTGTGAGACTGAGGGTCCGTCGGATGACGGCTATCGGCAATCGACTGTCAGAGTCCATGGACTTCTCACCTCCCCTGATTGGGCGCGGGCAAACCTGGCGTAACCTACCCTAGGGATCGCGGGGCGGTCAACCGTCGCCCCGCCGCGTAGCCGCGAGAGTACGCCTCGGCGCTTGCCTCCCAGAACAGGTCCTCCGAGCGGGGCCGAAGCAAGCGGCGCGCTCCCCCGTCGGCGGGCTGCCACCCGGCCGGAACAAGGTGGGGCAGGCCGCGGACGACGGCGACGGGCAGCTGGGCCGCCTTGCCGCGCACCAGCTCGCTGGCGGCCGCGATCTCGTCGGCCACGGCGGAAACCGTCACCTCCAGGGGGCGGCCGTGCGCGTCCACCTGCCCACGCAGGTCCTCGCACACCGCCACCCCGGCGGCGCCAATGGCAATGTCGACGAGCCCCGCCCGCCAGGGGCGGCCCGCGGTGTCCGAGATGATCACCCCCAGGCGGTTCAGGCCAAACCTCGCCAGCAGGTCGGCGCGCAGGCGAGCGGCCGAGGCATCCGGATCCTTGGGCAGCAGGAGGACGGTGCCCGCGGGGGTGTTGGAGGCATCGACGCCGGCGGCGGCCATGATCAGTCCAAGCCGGTTCTCCACAATGCGCAGGGATCCGCGCCTGGCAACCACCCGCACGGTCTCGGCGGTGATCGCCGCCTCACGATCTGCGGCGGCCACGATCCGCCCCTCGGCCTTGGAGACGATCTTGGAGGTGACCACCAGGATGTCTCCTTCCTGCAACTCCACCCCGGTGGCCGCCACCAGCTCGGCCAGGGCATCGCCAGGGCGCACCTCTGGGATTCCTTCGAGGGCCCAGCAGGCAAACTCCCTGCTCATCGCACGATCTTGGGCAGCACCTCGCGCCCAAAGACCTCGATCCACTCGCGCTGGTTGCGGCCGACGTTGTGCAGGTAGATCCGGTCGAAGCCGAGGTCGGCGTAGCGCTGAATCTCGCGCCGGTGGATGTCGGGATCGGCGGAGATGACCAGGCGGCCGGCGAAGTCCTCCGGGCGAACCAGCTTGGCCATCTGCGCAAAGTCATGGGGCGAACGGATGTCGGCCTTGGGGAACTTCATGCCGCCGTTGGGCCATTCGGTCATGGCGTTTGCCAGGGCCTCCTCGTCGGACTGCGCCCAGGAAAGGTGGAGTTGCAGCACCTTGGGCATCGTCTCTGGGTCGCGTCCCGCCTTGCGGGCACCAACGGCAAACCGTTCAAACAGCCCGCTGATCTTCTCCAGCGGCGCTCCCACGGTGATGATCCCATCGGCGTGTTCCCCGGTGCGGCGGGCCGTGATCGGGCCGGCGGTCGCCACCAGGATTTCCGGCGCCTGCTCGGCCATCGTCCACAGGCGGGTCGACTCCAACTGGAAGAAGTCCCCGCGATACTTGACATCCTTGCCCTCGATCCCGGAACGGAAGAGGGCCTTGATGATGTCGATCGCCTCGAACATGCGATTGATGCGCTCCGGCGCCTCCGGCCAGTACGTGCCGAGGATGTGCTCGTTGAGCGCCTCCCCCGAGCCCACACCGAGCGCGATCCGACCCGGGTACAGCGAGCCCAGAGTCGCGAACGCCTGCGCCAGCACCGCCGGGTTGTAACGAAACGTCGGCGTCAACACCGAAGTCCCCAACAGGACCCGAGACGTACGCTCCCCCACCGCCGCCAGCCACGGCAACGCCTGCGGCGCATGACCACCCTCATGCCGCCACGGCTGGAAGTGGTCACTGATCCAGACACTGTCCAGACCCACCTCCTCGGCCAGCACCGCATACTCCACCAGATCACGAGGGCCGAACTGCTCGGCCGAGGCCTTGTATCCGATCTTCAGCACATGGACGACGCTACCGAGACGCGCAACACCTCGGCATGATGCGGTCATGACTGGACC
>WRIF01000317.1 GCA_009782865.1 Promicromonosporaceae bacterium | reverse complement strand
GGATTCTGCTTGAGGTCACGGGTGGTGACGGTCGGCGGCCGCTCGATGATGCTCATGCCTTCAGGCTAGCATCTATGTAGATGTACATCTACATAGGTGGTCTATCAGGGGGTGGGTGTCTCCCGTGACCAATGCTCGGCGGCGAGGTCCAGGGCCTCGGCAATGAGCCGGTCCAGCAGTTCCGGATACTCGATGCCGACTGCCTGGTAGACCAGCGGCACCTGCGACAGGGACGTCATGCCCGGAATGGTGTTGACCTCGTTCAGCAGCCAGCCGGAGCCGTCCAAGAAGAAGTCGAAGCGGGCCACCCCTGCAGCTCCCAGGGCGGTGTACATCCGCCGGGCCTGCTCCGCCAGCCCCGCCGCCTCGGCGGCGCCCAACGGGGCCGGGATGGTGAACATCTCCTCAAGCGTGCGTGTGGACCGGTACTTTTCTGCGAAGTCCCAATGCTTATCCGCATTGATCTCCAGCGGCGCGCTCACCACCAGCCCGTCGCCCTCGCGAAACACCGCGATGTCGATCTCGCGGCCGTCAATGTGCTCCTCGACCAGCGCTCGCTTCGACCAGGCGAAGGCCTCGTCGAGGGCCGGGGCCAGCCCGCCCTCCTCGGTGACCCAGGAGACGCCTACCGAGGAGCCCGCGTCGACCGGCTTGACCACCACCGGGCCCTGCCAGGTGGAGGGCCATCCCGAGACAGCGGCGCCGCGAGAGAGCAGCGTCCCGCGGGCGGTGCGAATGCCCACAGAGGCGGCGAGCAGCTTGGTGGCGTGCTTGTCCATGCCAATCGCCGAGGCGGTGACCCCACAGCCAACGTAGGGCACGCCCGCCAGGTCGCACAGGGCCGCCAGGGTGCCGTCTTCGCCCCCGGCCCCATGGATGAGGGGCAGGGCGACGCCGCATGACGCCAGGGCGGCGACCGCGGCGGCAAAGGTGGCGGGCCGTCCGTCCAGCAGCCAGCCACCGTCCGGCTCGCAGGTGAGGCGGACGACGTCATACCTGGCGGGATTGAGGGCGGCAGCGGCGGCGGCCGCGGATTCCAGGGAGACCTCGCGTTCGCCGTTTGCCCCGCCGCCGATGACGGCCACGCGAATCATGCCGCCACCGCCAGCTCGGTGACGGTCAGGCCGCTCGGAAGTGTTCCCGGGGGGTGCCGGCGCCCGGCGGCGGGAAGTGCGATCCGGGCCACGCGCGGCCCGACCGAGGTTGCCACCTCATTGGGGATGGTCCCCGCCCAGGCGGCGAACTCGGCAACGGTGGGCTCGCCGTCACGGCCGGGTCCGTAGAAGGTGACGTGCTCGCCCCTCTCGAGGCGGGTGTCGCCGAGGTCGATCACCACCTGGTCCATCGAGACTCGTCCCACCAGCGGGCAGCGACGCCCGCCTGCCCACACGGCGGCGTCCGGGGAGAGGTGACGGGGGATGCCGTCGGCGTATCCGACGGCGACCTGCGCCAGGCGGGTGTCCCGCGGAGCAACCCAGGTGCCGCCGTAGCCGACCGGCGTGCCGGCGGGAACCTCCCGCAGGTCAATTACCGGCGCGCGCAGGGTGAGCGCCGGCCGAAGCAGCCCAGAGGGCGCAGGGTTGGGACGGGGCAGACCGGAGGGCGCAGCGTCGGGGCTGGGTGGCCCGGAGTCGAAGGGGTCGAGGCCAAGTAGCCCGGCGCCGATGCGGCCCAGGAAGGAGTGGCCCCGGTAGGAGTGGTCCGGTGTGGGTTGACTCGGCGTGGAATGACCCAGCGTGGAACAACCTTGGGCGGCGTGACCCTGCCGGGGGTGGCCCTCGGGCCCGGCCAGCGCGGCGGCGGTCGCCGCCAGGTGGGTGACCTGGGGGCGCAGGCCGTGCAGCCGGGCGAGGGTCCGAGCCTGCCCAAAGCGCCGCACCTCCCGGGGGTTGGCGGGGTGCTCCGGAGTATCGGCGCAGGACAGGTGCCCCATCAGCCCGACCACCGCGACCCGTCCCCTTGCCTCGGCGCGGGCGGCGGCGGCGAACAGTTCGGCCCATTGCGCCGGCGGTGAGCCCTCGCGGGCCAGGCCCACGTCTACCTGGAGGTGAACTCGGGCCGGGGGTGGGGCGGTGGCCAGGACGGCCCGGAGGTGCGCCAGCGACGGCACCGCCACCTCGACGCCCGCGTCCACCGCCGCCCGGAAGTCGGCGGTCACCGGGTTGAGCCAGGAGAGGATTGGCGCGGTGATCCCGACCCCGCGCAGCGCGAGCGCCTCGGAGAGGGAGGTGACCCCGAGCCAGGTGGCCCCGGCCGACAGCGCCGCCCTTGCCACGGTCTCGGCCCCGGCCCCATAGCCGTTCGCCTTCACCACCGCCATCACCTCCCCGCCTCCCAGGAGGCGGCGGAAGACGGTGGTGTTATGGGCGATGGCCGCCGGATCGACGAGCAGTTGGGCGCCGCGGGCGGATCGCCAGGGCAAAGCGGTGGTGAACATGTGCAGCAACCTAACCAGCAGGCCCCGCCGTCGTCGTCGGGCCCGGGACTGAACCTGCCACGACGCCTGTTGGGCCACCGGGGGAGAGTGCTACCCAGGGTGTCCTCCCACGGTTGCACTACCTGGGTGGGATACGCCCTCCGCTGGGCCCTATACCTGGGCCTCATGTCTGGGCGTCCCGCCGAGGCCTCCCCTCAGGGCCGAGACGGGCGGTTTGAGAGGCGGGACTCTCCGCCATCGAATCGATTCGATGAAGGGAGTTTTTGTGGCATGATTGCCCCATGACGGTTACCAAGTTCACGCCCCCCGCTTCCGACTATCGCCTAGACCCCACGTACGCCCACCGCCGCGGCACCGCCACGGTCACGGTGCGCGGTGCCGACGGTCGCGCCCTGCCGAACACCGAGGTGACGGTGGAGCAG
>WRIF01000316.1 GCA_009782865.1 Promicromonosporaceae bacterium | reverse complement strand
GGAGTCGGTGACGATGGGCGCGATCAAACCCGCCGTCGGGCCGTCCGCCGTCTGCACCCTGGAGCCTGGGGTGGCTGCGGGCGTGGCGGGGGCTGGCTCAGTCATCTTGCCCGTGCGGAAGCACTACCGTCTGGCCGATCTCGACGCCGTCGAGGATCACCCGCCCTTGACCCTGCGCCAGGATGATGACCGGCAACTCGGTGCCGTCGGGCAAGAGGAGGAACGGCTCGCCGCTGGCGCGCAGCCACAGCGCCGAGGCCGGAACGCCCGGCCCGGTAGTCGGCGCGATGGCCACCTGCCGTCCGGGGAACGAGGCCTCCATGCGGTCGAGGGGAACCAGGTCGCAGCGGGTTCCGCACACTGGCGTGCCGTCGAGGCGGGCGAGCAGTATCTGTTGGTTTCCCAGGTTGAGGTCGCCGCGCTGGCCGGTCACCACGGTGGTCACCTGCTCCCCGTCGAACGTCACCTCGATCGGCAGGTTCGGGTCGAGGTCGATCATCCCGGACAGATGCGCGAGGAAGTCAGGGGTGGCGGAGATCGCGGAGAGGACCACGTCACCTGGCCCGATCCGCCTGCCTACCTCGAAGCCTTCGGCAACTATCACGCGGGCGGGCAGCGACTCGGTGAACAGCAGGTCCCCGGCGCGCACCACCCCGTCTACCGGCAGCCCCACCTCGCGCTGCCAGGCGCGCACGGCGGTGTTGGTGCTGGCGCCGAACACCCCTGACGGCTCACCGTTGAAGCGGCCGAGCGCGATCAGGAACTCCTGCAGTTGGGTCACGTCTGCCCCGCGCGCGCCGGAGGCCAGGTCGCGGAAGGCGGGAATGGCGCCTTCGGCGGCGAAAACCGGGCGCAAGTCTACGGTGTAGAGCAGGCCTCCGGTGCTCACGGCCTCGCCGGTGGCCACCTCCAGGGAGGTGAGGGTGCCTGCAGCGGCGCCCACGCCGAGGGGGCGGAACTCCCATTCGGCGAACACCGCCACCGGCATCGACTGCTCTACGGTCATTTCCGCGACCGCCACCGTCGCCGGGGCGGCGGCCGCCGTCTCGACAGCGGGCGGCACGAATGCCCATCGCCCGAACAGCACCCCGAGCCCAGCGGCGAGCATCAGCGCCACCAGCCAGCCGACGACGGCACGTCCCCTGCGTTCCTTCATGGTCTCTTTCTACCTCATCTCGCTGGAAGTATGCGGCTGGTTCAGAGCCTATTGCAGGCCGGTGATACTGAACATGTGCTGGGCGGGCTGCGGGCAGTCGGCGTTCATCGCGGCCCAATCTGAGGCGGAGGTTCCGATGCCTTGTCGTTGGAGCCCATGAAACACGTCCCCGTGCGGAGTCCATGCCAGGACGTCCTCCCGCCACACCTCGAAGCTTGGCGGCTCGGAGACGTGGTGCCCGTGCGCCAGCAGGCAATTTCGCGCGTCGAGCATCCTCTGATGCGCCTCTTCATCGACGGGAAGATGAAACCAAGCAAAGTCCCTGGTTCGCTCCAAGCACTCAAGACCCGCAACCTCAAGGATGTCGAGCCAAGCGGCAGGCACTTCTCCCCGGCCCTCGTTCGGCATCACAGGCAGCCCTCCCCCGGCGGGATCCTTGACTACCTCAATGCCCAACTCGGCGAAACAAGCAATGTTTGCCAGTTGAAACTCCTCCATGTCCTGACGAAACTGGGCCACCCAGGCCGGCTCCTGCCACGTGCTCTCGGCGTCATTGTTAGTCTCCCCGCCGTCACACCCCGTCAACAGGGCGGTGGCCGCGAGCGCGACGCTCACCACCGCAGCCCTCGGTCGTTGCCTACGAAGCAAGACACCTCCCTCGCGAGTCACCGCTGATCCTTTCGGAGTTGTTTCCTGCTTCAGGCCGCCATCGGCCTGTGCCTCGCAACCTAACGGGAGGGCCCGCCTCCGTCAAGACCCTCCGGCTGCCTCCGCGCCCCGTTTGCGCCGCGACCCGCATGATTCCACCAGTAACCGACCTCTGAACTCGATGAGGGAAAACCCGCATCACCAGGACGGCCACGCGCAAGAAGTCTCGCCACGCGGCCCGGGGCGCCTATCCGATCCAAGTGAACACGAGCCCATGTCCCCCCTGTGGACATGCCGCAAAGAGCGTCTCTGCGTCATCGATGCTGCCGGCGAGACCACTGTGCGGGTTCCAAGGCTCCACCTGCTCCGCCCAGACCTCGAAACTGGGCGGCGAACCGACCTCAACTCCGTGGGCAATCAGACACTCCCGTGCATCCAACATTCGCTGGTAGCCACGTTCGTCCACAGGCGTATCCCAATGCGACGGACGTGGCACCCTGTCGGTGCAATACCCTCCAGCGTCCATG
This sequence comes from Promicromonosporaceae bacterium, assembly GCA_009782865.1. Lineage (GTDB taxonomy): Bacteria > Actinomycetota > Actinomycetes > Actinomycetales > Cellulomonadaceae > Xylanimonas. The sequence goes on along the minus strand of WRIF01000316.1, from coordinate 549 downwards.
AACAACTGCAGCTCCTCGGGACGATCAAAGATACCTTCCGAGCCGACCGGAGACACCAGGCCTCCGATGGCCGCATCCGCCTCGAAACCCAGATCATTCAGGCAGGCGATCATCGCCACCTGATAATCCTCGATCTCGCCCCGCGCCCGAGCCATCCACGCCGGCTCCACCCAATCAACCGCGACGGAACCCTGTTCGGCAGCGCAGGCACCCATGCCAAGCAGGCCGGCTGCCAGTAGGAGCCGTGCGGCAAGGGACATGCGCTTGGAGGTCATCGTTGATCCTCCCGGAGTTGTTTCCTGTTCAGGCTGTCATCGGCCTGTGCCCGGGAGGTAGCGGGGCAGCCTCCCCTCGTCAAGGCCTGCAAGCCGTCCCCACACGCCGCAGGCGACACAACCCGGGTGATTCCAACGAGAACTGGCCCCGAAACTCGATGAGGGAAAACCCGCATCGACGGGAGGGCTGCAGACGAAGGAGCGGGGCCCCCCCCGGGGGGGGGGCGGGGGGGGGGCGCCGCCGCGCGCCGCGCCGCCGGCCGCGCCCCGGCGC
>WRIF01000315.1 GCA_009782865.1 Promicromonosporaceae bacterium | reverse complement strand
TGGCGAGCTCGGAGCGAACCGTGGTCTCGTTGGCCAGGCCGGCGGCGTCGAGTGCGACTAGAGCTTCACCGGCCGTGAGTAGCGTCCCGGCGGTGCCAGCGCTCCAGGTGGCGAAGTCAGCCTCCGAGACCACCGCCGCGCCGCCCCAGTCGGCGTAGGCGCCGAACTGGTCCGAAAGTGTCCCGGTGACGGTCAGCTCCACGTGTCTGTCCGTGGACACGTCCGCGCTGGATTCAAGGTCCTCGGTCACAAAGTTGTTGAACAGTGTCAGGTCAACGGTGTCGCCAACGGCAAGCCCAAGACGATTCGCCAAGTCGACTGGTAACGCGACCTCCCCGCCCTGACTGGGCAGCGTGCCGGTGACCAGCTCAAAGGGGTCCAGGCGTGGATCACTGGCCACGGGCATGATCATCTGGAAAACGCTACGGCCGCCGCTGGCGAACTCGCCGTGGGTCATCGCCATGAGGTCGGCAGCTTGCACGCCGGGTATCTGGCGCATCTCCTGGACCTCGGCGGCGGTGATGCCGGTGGTGAACTGCCGCACTATCAGGTCCGCGTTGGCGTAACGGGCGGCCAGTGCGGCGGTGGTGGTCTGGGTCATGGCGCGTCCTCAGAAGAATCATTTACTTGGGTCGCCTGGGGAAGCGACATAACTGGTTGGGTTGAAAAGAAATTAGTGATTGGGGTTTGGGAACCAACCCCGGTCGGCGGCCAAGGGGTGCGGGCCGCCGACCGGCAGGTGGCTATTAGTGGATGTCTACCAGCTCGGGGGTGGAGGCACCCTCGGCCAGCATGGCGTCCAGTTCGGCGTCGATCGGGTCAATGGCTTCGCCGTCGAACGTCTCGGGAGTCGCGTTGAACTTGCGAACGCGGCGGATCACGAGGAGGGTCCCACCGAGGATCAGAACGCCCATTGCGGCGGTCGCTACCCACTGGATGACCATCCAGGTAGGCGGCGTGAAGTTGCCGACTGCGCCAGGGGCGATACCGTTCATGGCGTTGGAGTTCGCGACGCCGAACAGTACGCGGTGCGTGGCTTGGCGCATGTCGTGAACGGCGGCGGCCGAGCTGGTGTCCTCGAAGGTCCGGCCCACGAGGGACAGGGTGAGGTCGGTGCCGGCGTAGATGGACTGGTTCGGGCTCATGTACGGGTACAGGTTGAAGTCCGAGATCACGAAGCCCTCGAAGCCCCACTCGTCGCGGAGGATGGTCTGCATGAGGCGGGGATCGCCACCGGTCCATTCGGCACCGATGCGGGTGAAGGCGCTCATGACGCCCATCGCGCCCTTGGTGACGGTTTCGATCTCACCGTTGACCAGGAACGGAACCTCGAAGGTGGAGTTCTTGATCGGGATCTCGAATGCGGGCAGGTAGACCTCGCGCAGGGCCTGCTCGGTCAGCCAGTTGGCCAAACCGTTGGTCTTGCGGTTCATCTCTTGCTCGTTGACCGCGAAGTGCTTGATCATGGTGTAGACGCCGAACTCGCCCAGGCCGGAGGAAACCTCGTTGGCCAGGATGCCGGACAGGAACGGATCCTCGGAGTAGTACTCGAAGTTCCGGCCACCGAACGGCGAGCGGTGCAGGTTCAGACCGGGGGCATACCAACCGGAGACGCCGAGGAACAGTGCCTCGTTACCCATCATGCGGCCTTGGGCGCGGGCGATGTCCACGTCCCAGGTTTGGGCGATCAGGGCCTGGCTCGGGTAGGCCACGCCTTGCACGGCCTCGGAGATGAAGGAGCTGAAGCCGGCGGGGCCGTCAACGTCAATGGTCTCGGGCTTGGCGATCGAGGCGATCGGGGCGGTGCGGTAGGCACCGAACGCAAGCAGGTCGATCATCTCGGAAACGGTCAGCGAATCCAGCAGCTCTTCCCACAGCGGGTGGTCGAACGGCAGGCCGCGAACGTCGGCGAGGGTCAGGTCGGAGCGGACGCCAGTTGCCGGGCGGACGCCATCGAAGCGGGCGGCGCGGGCCTCATAGTCCCACGGCGCGAAGCCCTCGATGATGGAATCGTTGGCGATGAACAGGTCCGGGCTCGGGGCGGTCGGGAACGTGCCGGCGAAGTCGCGGCGCGACAGCTCGAGCACCCGGCCCTCGGCGGGGGTCTGCGTGAACATGTCGGACACGTCGTCGAACAGGTTCGTTGCGGGGATCTGGTCGGTGCTGCGGGCGTTCTCGCCCTCGAACACGTGCATGCCTACCTGGTTGAAGGTAACGGGCGCGGTGCCCTCGGCAATGGTGTTGGAGTTGGTGCGAACGGTCAGCTCGTGCAGGCCGGGCAGCATGACCCAGGCGCGGGAATCGCGGTGGTCGTAGCTTGCGAGGTCTTCGACGGGAACGGTGATGGTGACGTCTTCGAACCCACCGGGGGCGATGGTGTCGGTCTTGGCGAAGCCACGGAGCACTACGTGGGCGACCTCAATGTTGAGGGCCGGGTCCCAGGGGGCGGTGTGGTACAGCTGGACGACGTCGCGGCCGGGAACCGAACCGGTGTTGTGGACGCGAACGGTGATCTCGATCTCGCCAGTGATGTCGCCAACCTCGGAGGAGATGATTTCCCACTCGAAGTCGGTGTAGGAAAGGCCGAAGCCGAAGGGCCAAAGGGGTTTTTCGGTCATGTACCTGTAGGTTCTGCCCTTCATGGAATAATCGTCATAGGGGGGCAGCTGGCTCGTGGAGGCCGGGAAGGTAAGGGGAAGTTTTCCCGACGGAACCGTATCGCCAAAGATAATATCCGCAAGCGCCCGGCCTCCCTGTTCGCCCGAATACCAGGAAAAGATAATGACATCCGCGATATCTTCGGGAACGGCGATGGGGCTGCCCCCGGTAAGCACCAGAATCACGGGTTTTCCGGCCTCTTTCACCTTACGGAGATATTCAAGCTGCCAG
>WRIF01000314.1 GCA_009782865.1 Promicromonosporaceae bacterium | reverse complement strand
CACAGGTCGGCCCCGAGGGTGAAGCCGCGCAGCGGCAACACCACCGCGGTCGCCACGCAGAACAGGCCGGCAACGATTAGCCCGCGGGCGGGCCTGGTCACAATGCCGAAACCGGCCGCGTCGTGGAGCTTGTCGCCCCAGGAGGACAGAGACAGGCTAGGCATTTCAGTTCTCCTTGTGCTTGCGATCGGAGGTCCGGGACTCGGCCTTGCGCCGGTCGCGCAGGACGGCTGCGGCGTCGAGTTCGGCCACATCGGCACGCACCTTCAGCCCGGAGAAGGGCGCCCCCGCCTCGAAGGAGGGGCGGGCGGCCAGCAGCTGCAGCAGCGGGCGGACAAACCAGGCGGTCACCACCAGGTTGAGGGCCGCCAGCAGCAGCACGGCGGTCGAGAACTCGGCCGCGGTGCCCGTGGCAAAGCCGGCGCCGATGATCGTGATGATGATCACCGCCACGTTCGCCACGAAGATGGTGCGCAGCGAGGGGCCCCAGGCGGAGTCGACGGCGTAGGAGACGGTGCGGCCATTGCGCAGCGCGGCGCGCATCCGCCCCACGTAGGTGAGCACCGAGGCCACCACGAGGACTCCTCCCACCAGGAAGCCGAGGACCACCGGCACCGAGATGCGGGTCAGCGACCACCAAGACAACAGGGCGTAGATGGCGTAGGTGCTCACGCCGGCGACCACCAGGGCGCCGAGCGCCAGGAGGCCGAGGGCTCGGTACTGCCAGATCAGGAAGGCGATGACCAGCACCAGTCCCACCGCCAGGGCGAGCACCGCCCGGTTCAGCTGGGTTCCGGCAATGGTTGGGCCGATCTCCGTCGTCTCGAACGCGGCCTCAAGGCCCGCGGCAGCGGGCAGGCGGTGGTTGATCTGGGCGACGATCTGCCTGGCGCCCAGTTCGGTGAAGTTGCCGGAGAACACCATGGTGCCGGTGTCCAGCGTCTCGTTGATTCCGGGGGCCTCGAGCACCTCAGAGTCCAGGACCAGGGCGAGCTGGTTGGAGGCGACGGCGTCACCGTCGGCGGCGAGCAGGCGGGTGATGTCGGCCATGGCCTGCGTGCCGGCGTCGTCGAAGCGCAGGTCGAGTCCCCAGGCGTCGGCGACGGTGCCATCTTGGTTGAGCATCGGGGTGGCAAACGGCCTCACCGAGGTCAGCTGGTCGGCGTTCACCACCACCGGGCCAAGCAGGTACTTGGTCATCCGGTCGGCCGAGCAGGCGAGCAGCGGCAGCGCCGGGTTGTTGATCGGCGTGTGCGGCTCCAGGCAGGTCAGCTCGTCGAAGGCGGCGCGCAGCTCGGTGGTCTCCCACGCCGGGTCGGCCGGGTTGGTCGGAATGGGGGCTTCGCCCGCCGGCTCCTCCGCCTCGCCATCCTCAACACCCTCGTCGTCTGAGACCGGCTCGTCGCCTGTCTCGGTGCCGTCCTCGGTCTCGAGGCCCATGTCAAACGGGAAACCCCAGTCCACCAGCAGTACGGGCCGGAAGGTCAGTTCCCCGGGCTGGGTGGACACGGAGCTGACCAGCCAGTCCTGCGGTCCGGCGTGGGCAACCAACACGTCGCCGCCGTCGACGGACACCGCCGTGTCGTAGCGGCCCAGGGCGGACAGGCGAGAACGGACCACGTCGGCGTAGGCCGGCGCCTCGTCGCCAACCGCGATGCGGGTCTGAGTCCCACCGCCCAGGTCGAGGCCGCGCAGCGGCGCAAATGAGGCACCGGTCGGGTTGGCCGCGGTGCGTCCATTGGCTAGGACGCCAATGGTGAGGATGCCAAGTGGCAAGACGAGGGCGGCCACCAAGAACGTGATCACGGTGCGGATCGCGGTGGTGCGCCAGTTTCTAGTGGCGGGCACTTCATAGTCCTTTCGAGCGCGACGGCTGCATCGCAGGTGTGACGGGTGAGCGGCGAGGGGCGCGCTATCGGCTGGCGGCTTCGTCCTTGGCTCGCTGGTATTCGCGGGCGGCGGTGTCCAGGGCGGCCAGGTCATCGCCGGCTGCCGTCTCCGTAGAGGAGGTGGACGAGGGGGTGGCGATGGGGGCGCCGGTGGCGTCGACATCGGTGCGCTTGGAGATGGCGGCGCGCAGCCACACCGAGGTGGAGCTGCCGGACTGGATGGTGATGCGGTCGGTGGCCTCGTCGATCTCGACGATGGTGCCGAACAGGCCCGAGCCGGTCATCACTTCTTGTCCGGGGGCCAGTTCCGAGCGGAACGCCATCTGCGCCTGCATGGTCTTGCGCTGCCGTCGTGACATGAAGAACATGAAGACGACCAGCAGCAGGAGCGGGAACAGCATGAATAGACCGTCCATAGCACTCTCCGTTTTCTAAAATTGGCAATGAATTCGCGGCCAAGCATACGGTGCTTGGCGTGGGTAGTCACACCGGCGACGGCCCAGGCGGCGCTGCGCGCCGTCAAATGTCGAAGGTGGCCGGGGCCGGCGGCGCAGCAGGCCCCTAGGGTTCGGCGTCGAAGAGGGTGGGGCCGCCGGCAAACCGGCCCCCGCTCGAGCCGCTGTCCACGGTTCCGGCCGGCACCGCCAGGCCCAGGTGCTGCCAGGCCTGGGCGGTGGCGATCCGTCCGCGCGGGCTGCGCGTGATATAGCCCTCGCGCACCAGATACGGCTCGGAGACCGTCTCCACCGTGTCGGCCTCCTCCCCCACGGTCAGCGCGAGCGTGTTCAGGCCGACCGGCCCGCCGCCGAAGTTGTTAATAATAAGCCGGAGTATATCGCGGTCAAGCCCCTCGAGTCCCTTCTCGTCAATGCCGAGCGCACTAAGCGCCCGGTCCGTAACGCCGCGGTCAATAATCCCTTCCCCCCGAACCTGCGCAAAATCCCGAACGCGCTTTAAAAGGCGGTTTGCGACCCGCGGCGTCCCTCGCGACCGCTTAGACAATTCATTAAGA
>WRIF01000313.1 GCA_009782865.1 Promicromonosporaceae bacterium | reverse complement strand
GGCAGCCGCCCACAAACGGCATCGAAGGCGGCCGAGTCCGCGGGAGTGAACACGCCGCGGGCCAGCCCCTGCTCGACGATCACGCGCAGGCGGGCCTCGGCGTAGAACTCGACCCAGGTGTCGAAGGCGCCGACGGCCATGGGGAGCGGGTTGTCGAGAGGGCCGAAGTATGCCGGCTGAACGGGGGCGGCGCCCCAGGCGGCGTCGTCCAGCGAATCGTGCAGTCTCGCCAGCGCGCCGCCAAACCGACGGGCGGCGTCGAGCGTGGGTCCGCCGCGCGGGATCAGGCGTTCCAGTTCGATGCCATCGTCATCGACACTCAAGACCGAGACCACCCGCGGTCCGCCTGCCACCCGCAGCCAGCGCAGGCCGGCGGCCTCGGCCGCAAAGAACCCGGGCGGCGCGGCCCGGCGCTGCTTGCGAAACGTCGAGGTCTCCGGCGTGAGGCGGGCCCCTGCTGGCGACCCACCTGGCTCGCCCTTCATGGATATCAACACGGGACGATCATGCCGTCCCAACTCCCGGCTCGCCACTGCCCGGGTTGGACGCCTCGCCTGCAAGGCGCCGGCCACTCCTACCGGTGCCAGGCCCTGCCGCCCTGAGCTTGTCGAACATGCGGTCAGTTTGTCAGTGGTCAGCAGTACAGTTGCATTGAGAGAGGACGACGTCTCGGCCATCGTGACCGGGCGAGCCGCACCGGCGTTTGAGAGGAAGGTGAGTCTCGTGATCAGCATCAATGACACACACGAGACCACCCACGCGCTCTCCCTGCTCGCGCCTCGCCGGCCACCAGGAGTCGAGCCTGCCTCATCTGCCGCGTCTGCTCCGCCTGCCGCGTCTGCTCCGCTTGCCGCGTCTGCCCCGTCCGTCCGGGCGACGCAAGGGCGGACGAGGTCTCCAATCTCCGGCGGTGGGTCCACTGCTTCCACTGGGGGCGCCACTGCCGTCGAGCCCGATGACTGGCCGGTTAGTTCGCCGGGTGCCGCGCTGTCCGCCATCACTGCGGGGCTCGACTTCCTGGCGGCCATGGCGGCCACGAAGGTCGCGGAGATTTCAGAGGCCTCAGAGAAGGGCCAAGCCTGCCTGCGGGATGTGCCGTTTGCCGAACTGGCACGGATGGAGCGGGCACTGCGGCGCGGCGAGGACCGTTCACGCGCCCTGCGCCTGGCGATGCTGCCCCTGCTGGATGTTGAGGGGTCGTGGGCCTTGCAGGGCCACCGCTCGTTCGCGAACTGGCTGGCTAGGCAGGACAATCTCCTGCCGGGGCAGGCCAGGCGGGAGGTGCGACTGGCCGAGGTACTGCGCGAGCATCTGCCTGCCACCCGCGCCCAGGCCCTGGCGGGTCGGCGCGGGGCCGGTGAGGTGGAGGCCCTGGTTGGCATCTGCAGCAGTCCGGCCCGCGAGGCCGCGCTGCGGGCATCGACCTTGGCCACCCGCGTCTGGGACGACGAGGCGGCGCGGCGCGTGGAGGCCACCGGCGAAGAACACCTGCTGGCCGAGGCCGACCGGTTCAACCTCGAGAGTTTCCGCATGGTTTGCCGCCGGTTTGCCCAGGTGGTGGACCCGGAGGCCGATGAGCGCGGCTTCCGGGAGGCCAAGGAGCGCGAGTTCCTGGAGATGGGTCAGACCCTCGGGGGATTCCATCTGCGGGGCTTCCTCGACGAGGAGAGCGGCCTTACCCTGGATGCCGCCCTGCGGGCGATTGCCGGGCGCCCCTCCGTTGGAGAGACCCGTACCTACCCCCAACGGCGCGCGGCCGCCCTGGCCGACCTGGCCCGGCTGACCCTAAGCAATGGCCTGGTGGGAAATGGGGCGGCGGTGCGGCCCCATCTCGTGGTCCACGTCAGTTGGGACGAGTATCGGCGGCTCAGCAGTAGGCCCGCCGATGCTGGCGGGCTCAACTCCACCGACGAGCGGTGGCTGTCAGACCCCGATTCCGCCCTCGGGCAGGCGTTGATCCGGATGAGGGGCCGGTCCGCCGCCTTTGAGGGCGACAGCGGCCCCATTCCCGGGACCGTGCTGCGCCGGATTGCCTGCGATGCGGAGGTCACGCGGGTGGTGTTCGGCCCGGACTCACAGATCCTGAACGTGGGTCGCGCCCATCGCACGGTCAAGGGGCAACTCCGCCGGGCGGTGATCGCCCGCGACGGGCATTGCGTCTTCCCGGACTGCGGAGAGCCGCCCAATCGGTGCGAGGTTCACCACGCGGTGACGCACTGGGCCGATGGCGGCACCACCTCGACCGATAACTCCGCCCTGCTCTGCTGGCATCATCACGAGTATGTCGACACCATGGGCGTGAGCATGCGTTGGGAGGGAGGCTGGCGGTTCGCCGACCGGCACGGTCAGCCCATCACGCGGGCCAGTCTTGGCGGCTGGAACTCGGACCTGCCGCATGACGCCGCCTGATGGTCATCCTGGACATCAATCGACGCCGATCACGGCTCGGGCGCGGGAGCGGCCGGCCGCGTCCTTTACCACCACGTAGGAGGCATCAACATGCGGTTCCAGCGCACTAACCTTGTCGTTCGGGGCACCCACCACCAGCTGGAAGCCCAGGCCCCGCCAGGCGCCGATGGCCCGGCCGGAGAACTGGGCATCGGCCTTAATCAGCGCCTCGTCAAGGAACACCGGCGCGTACCTGGGATGTGCCGCACCGGCGTCTCCCAACTGGTAGCGCAGGGCGGCCCCCACGATGAAGGCCACCAGTTCCTGGGATTCCCCGCCGGACTTCTCCCCGATGTGGTCGTAGAGCGACACGTGGTTGCCCTCCAGGTCGACCTTCTCCGCCGAGATGCGCACGTGGCGACGGACATCGATGAGGTCGGCCCGCTCCGGGCTGCCGGGGCGGATTCGCTCCACCAGGCGGCTCATCCGCTGATAGCGGCGCTGTCGCTCCTCATCG
>WRIF01000312.1 GCA_009782865.1 Promicromonosporaceae bacterium | reverse complement strand
AACGCCGATGTACGGGGCCACGTCCTCGAACACCTCCACGAAGCGGGCGGCGCTCAAGGGGGCCCCGTCAACCTGGATGCGTTCGGTGATCGAGGTCAGGTGGGGGGAGGTGAACAGGCCCGTGCGCAGCCCGTGCTCGCGCACCAGGGATTCGACCATGCGGGCGGTGGACGTCTTGCCGTTGGTGCCGGTCAGGTGGATCACCTTGAAGGCGCGCTGCGGGTCGCCCAACAGTTCACAGACCCGGGCCACGCGGTCGAGGGTCGGCACAAACTGGTGTTCGGGATTGCGCGAGACGATCTCGTGGTAGACCTCGGAGAGGGACTGCTGCGCGGCGGCCTCGGCGGCCTCCGCTTGGGCCTGACGGCGGGAATCTTGGGCTTTGCTCACAAGACCCAAGGCTACCCCCGGGCTACTCGTCGCCCAGCCGCTGGGAGATGACGGTGGTCACGCCGTCGCCGCGCATGGTGACGCCGTACAGGGCGTCGGCCACCTCCATGGTGCGTTTCTGGTGGGTGATGACTATCAGCTGAGAGCCGGCGCGCAGTTCGCGGAAGATCTGCAGCAGGCGGCCGAGGTTGACGTCGTCGAGGGCGGCCTCCACCTCGTCAAGGATGAGGAACGGCGACGGGCGAGCCTTGAAGATGGCGACGAGGAAGGCCAGCGCCGTCAGGGAGCGCTCCCCGCCGGAGAGCAGCGAGAGGCGCTCGACCTTCTTGCCGGCCGGGCGGGCCTCGATCTCGATGCCGGTGGTCAGCAGGTCGTCAGGGTCGGTGAGCACGAGGCGTCCCTCGCCACCGGGGAAGAGGGTGGGGAACACCTGGCCGAACATCTGGGCGGTGTCGGCGTAGGCCTCGGCGAAGACGCGCTCGACGCGCTCGTCAATGTCCTTGACGATGCCCAGCAGGTCTTGGCGCGACTTCTTCAGGTCGCCCAGCTGCTCGCCCAGGTAGCCGTGGCGTTCCTCTAGCGCAGAGAACTCCTCCAGGGCGAGCGGGTTGATGGTGCCGATGCGGGCCAGGGCGCGCTCGGCCTTGGCCAGGCGTTCCTCCTGCTCCAGGCGCACGAAGGCGGTGGGCTCGTCGTCCGGGCTGGTGCCGGGGACGGGCAGGTGCGGGCCGAACTCGTCTATCAGCGCGCCGGGGTCGGTGCCGAGCTCGTGGACGGCGCGGTCCTCGGCCTGCTCGAGGCGGGTGAGCAGCTGGGCGCGGGCCACCTCGTCGCGGTGGGCTGCGTCGGTGAGGTCGCGCAGCGTCCCGGCCAGGGCCTCGGCCCGCCGACGCACCTCGTCCAGGGCCACCAGCCCGGTGGCGCGCGCCTCATCGGCGACGGCCCGCTCGTCGGCGGCCCGCTCCACCGAGTGGTCGATGAGGCGCAGGCCGCGTTCGGCGTCCTCCTGCACCCCCCTGGCCTGGGCGGCGGCGGCGGCCCGGGAGATGGCCCGGGCGGCGGCCTGCGCGCGGGCCCGCTGCTCGGTCTCGGCGGCGCGGGCCAGCGAGTGGGCGCGCCCGGCGGTGGCGCGCAGCCGCTCCTCCCCGGTGCGCAGGGCCAGCCGCGCCTGCGTCTCGGCGGCGCGGGCCTGCCCTGCGGCATCCGCGGCCGCTACCTGGACGCCGGTGGCCTGCGAGATGGCGTCGGCCGAATCGGCCGGCTCGCCGTCGAGCAGTTCCAGCCGCTGGCCGAGGGCCACCAGGGAGGCCGCGGCGGCCTCCCGCTGCTCGCTGGCGTCGGCGGTCATCGCCTCGTGCCGCTCGGCCTCGGCCTTTGCCGCCCGGGTGGCCGCCCCCAGTGAACCCAGCTGCTCGGCCACCGCCGCCATCGCCGCGTCGGACTCGTGCAGCCGCGCCAGGGTGTCATCGAAGCGCTCCTGCGCCTGAAGCAGTCGATCCTGGGCGGCGGACAGCTCGAAACGGGCACGCTCCCCGGCGGCCGTTGCGGCCGCGGCCTGCTCGGCCGCCTCGTCGCGGGCGGCCTGCAGGTGCAGCACCGATGGCGCCGCCGTCGAACCGCCGGTCACCCGCCCGGGCGCCAGCACCTCGCCGTCGCGGGTGACGGCGGTCAGTTCCGGGCCGGCGGCGGCCTGCCGGGCGGCGGCAACATCTTCGACCAGGACGACGTCCGCCAGCAGGCGCTCCATGACGCCACGCAGGGCCGGGGCGGTGGTGACCACCCCGCTGGCACCTTGCTCCGGGGCCGGGGCGGGGTTGCCCGGGGGCGCCTCGGAGGGGTAATCGGCCACCAACAGGGTGGCGCGCCCCGCGCCGGCCTGCCTGAGGTAGTCCAGGGCGGACAGGGCCGCGGGCAGGTCCTCGACCACCACGGCGTCGGCCAACGGCCCAAGCGCGGCGGAGATCGCGGTCTCCCAGCCGGGGGTGATGGTCACCAGCGCAGACAGGGAGCCGAGCACGCCCGGCCGCGCGGCGGACAGCAGCACCCCCGCCCCGTCCTGGCGATCCAGGCTCAGTTCCAGGGTCTCCACCTTGGCCGTCCAGGTGGAGCGTTCACGGTCGGCGGTGGCGATGGCCTGTTCGGCGGCGGCGACGGCCTCCTGGCACCCAGCCAGTTCCGCATCGGCCGCCTCGTGGGCGGCATCCAGCCCCGCCTCCCCCTGCTCGGCCCCGAGCACCTGGGTCTCCAGCAGGGCGAACCGCAGCCGCGCCTCTTCACCGCGTGCGTGGGCGGACACGGCGGCCTCACGGAGGCGGTCCAGCTCGGCGTCGGCGCCCTCCACCCGGGAGCCGGCGGCACGGAGTCCCAGGATTGGACGGAGATGCTGCTACGGATGTTCGTCCGATGGGGGGAGCGCCAGGGCTTCAGCGTGGAGACCTTGGACTATCTGCCCGGGGACGAGGCCGGGGTGAAGAGCGTGACGCTACTCATCAAGGGAGACAAGGCTTACGGCTATCTCAAAGC
>WRIF01000311.1 GCA_009782865.1 Promicromonosporaceae bacterium | reverse complement strand
CTGGCTTGCAGTTGAATGTGCCGCAGACGGGCGTCGCGAATATTAATGACCCGTTTGAAACGTGGCATAAGTTCCCCATGCGTGACGCGAACATATTTATCACCGGAGTGCTCGGGGGAGACGCTGGTGGTGTCCCGGATATCCTTGCCAGGCTCAAGTTGGTAGAGTCGAGCATCTTCCACGAAGGTAACATGCCAGACTTGACAAGCTCAATCATGGGATCAATCTTCAGGGCGGGCATGTCGTTGATTCCTCTTGAAGGGCTGATCGCCGGGACCTTCGCCACGCTTGATCTGTTACTTGACCTGGGAGGTGACGCAAGCCAATGGTCCGAAGAGCAGACAGCCGCTCGTGCTCAGATGGCGCGAGAACGCAACATCATAGGCGCCGGAACAATCGGCAGACACATCGACAACTACAACCTAGAGACCGTCATCAGCATCGGAGGAGGAAACGTGGCGGACTTCGTATTCTCCAACACCCCAGGCACCCAAGGCGCCCTCGACTCCCCAAACCGCATCAACGACCGAATCACAAACACCAGCCAGGAAGATCGGCAAGCAGCGAGTGAACACATTCTTCTCGATTTCCCCGACGACGTGCCGCGTCCGGACATGGATAGTTATGTGACTCCTGCAGGCCGGGGTGTGGTCACCCCCGACCTGCTATCCCGATACCAGGAATACTTCATGCGATTAGAAGAGCGACTGACTATCGACGCGGCCCTCGGAAGATAACACGCCATGACAGACACCAAGAAACAGCCAACGAGAAACACGACCCGCATCCCATTCGCAGCGACACTAGCAATCGCCGCAATCGCTATGGCCGGAGCATGCGCCACCCCGCAAGAAGAATCAACAGGCCAATACGCCGGACTACACATAACAATGCCACCACAAATCGGCGAAGCGGTAAGGGTTCATCGGTTCCCTCGGCGTCCAGATACGGAAACTCACCAGACATATGATGTTCACTGGGGAAACGCCTTTTCACTAGATCCGGAGCAAGAAGGACTAGCCTTGCTGCCCGGCGCGAATTTGGTGCATTTTAACTTCCCGGGGGCCGGCGCTCTGGACCTGGGCTTTCTGCTGGAGGAACGCAGGCGACCAGATTGGTCATGCGCTCCGCTAGAAATAGCCACCCTAGAGGCTCGTGCTTACTTTTGCGGGAGACAGACGAGACTTACCCCGGTCAGAAGTCTGTCCGATGATGAGCACATACTGGCGTCAAGAGTGACAGACGACTTTATCATCGTGTCTGTAAATGACTTCTGGATGCTGAGAGTGTCAAATGTCGACCTAGTGACAGCTTTTGGAATATTCTCGACCATTTCAATCGGCACGAGCCTCGATGAAGAACCGTAAATTCCCTCGCAGTGACCTGCGACCGGCCCGGGACAGTTATGTAAACCTTGCCGGTCGGGGTGTGATCACCTCCGGTCAGCAGTTCCAGGCGCTGCCGGCCACCGGGGATGACATCGCGGTCAACGACCTAGGCCTGCCAGAAGCCTCAGCGGCCGTTCAGTTCGTAAAGGTGATCGATACTGCTGATGGGGTCGCGACCAATGAGTTCCGCACCCCGATTGGCTCGGCCAACGTTCGTCTCGTCCTTGAACTCCTACGCGCCCTGGCCACCCCTATCTCAGAGCTGTTTTGCGAGTTTGAGACCGAAGTCCTAAGGCACTTGGGCCGCATGCTCGAGATCGGCGGTGGGACAGACTCCGGCATCGAGTTCGACCAGGGAGCAGCCGGGCTCTGTCGAGATGAGACTCTCGCCGCGCTTAGAACCCTGGCAGGAGTCATGGACGACATGGCAGACGACATCCGCACCCAAGCCGCCCTGGCTGCCTCGGAAGCCGCCTCCCACCTGACCGTCGCCAACCTCGTACCCTCCTTCACCACCGGTCAAGCCCCGGCTGAACGCGAGGCCGAGCAGACCCGCCGCTCCACCGCCCGCACTGAAGCCACCCGCCTGACCGAACGAGCCGGAAACCTAAGAACCACCGCAACCGACCTCGAACAAGCCGCCTCCACCCTCCGGGCAGCCTGTAATACCCTGGACTTGCAGTTCGGCGACCTCGCCGCCGCGATCATGACCACCGACAACCAATGCTCCAGAGACATGGACAACCTAGCCGACCTCATGGACGGCTACCTCACCCGCGTCCGCCAAATCAGAGACTCCTTCAACCCCCGCACCGGACACCTCAACCTCGACGGCGTCAGACAGGTCATGGCCACCTACTTCGGAGACCACACCCCACCCGAACTCCTCACCGCCGCCATCGAAGCCCAAATGCTCCTCTTCATGGGAACCAGCGGCACCACCCCAAACTGGGACCTCATCGAAGCCACCCTCAACCTCCCCTACACTGAGTGGTCCCAAGCCGACACCATCGTCCTGTCCTTCATTCTCGTCGAATTCATCAACACGGATCCGCCCCGATCTGACGAGCACCTCACTCGTTTCTTCGGCGCCATGATGCGCTACCAGGGAACGGTCAACCTGGGCCCGACGTTCTACCCATCAGAGGTCTCCGCCTGGGACTTCGACACCGAGGCCCTAGAGGCTCTCATCGGGGCATTGGCGATGCAGAACAACCACCTGTTTGATATGCGATCCGCGTTATTCGATGCGACGCTGGAGGACTTCGGAGAACTGCCAGACTCCACCGTTGACATTAATGCGCTGCGCCATGATGCGAGTGAAGCGCTGAGTGCGCGGCAAAGGCCGATCATGCAGGCTCACACCCTGCTGGCCTTCCTGCAAAACTCCCAGGAGACTCACGGCGCGTTCTGGGGACGCGGATCAGCAGGACCCAACATCACCGTTAGTGTCGAAGGCTCCGAGGTGCGGGTTGAGTTCGCCAACTCTGGCACCAAAGTCTTCGAACGCCCAACCCACGGCCTAAGCAAACTACACGACGCCCGAGTGG